>USLP01000124.1 GCA_900555525.1 uncultured Eubacteriales bacterium | reverse complement strand
TGACATGCCGGCAATTTCGTGCTATATTATGATTAAGGGCTGAAAGCCAAAATTATGGCTTTCAATCCACAAAAACTACTTAGATTATATTATCATTTTGGAGTAATTTTTGATAATTACACAAAATGAGGGATTGCCCCTCGATTTACTTATTCACTAAAAACCCTTGTCGATTTTTGGGAAGTTATTTCATATATTTCTTTGATATTTTTATAAATAAATTTGGGTGTGATACCGTATTTTTCAATATCTCCCAACGTTCCCTCGCCGCTTAAAACGAATGCGGTATTTATGTCTGCGTTTATTCCGCATTTTATATCGGTATAAAGTCTGTCTCCGATAATTACGGTTTCTTCCTTTGAAAATCCAAATTTTTTCATGGCAAGCTCCGGCATTTTCGGTGCAGGCTTACCGATAAAAATAGGTGTTTTCCCCGTTATTTTTGAAAGCATTGCGCTTATTGAGCCGCAGTCGGGAACAAAACCCGTCTCCGTAGGACAAACCCAATCGGGATTCGTCGCAACGAAATCAACATTTTTGTTCAAAAGTATGCAGGCGTCCTCAAGCTTTTTAAACGTAAGCTCCGTATCGAAGCCCATACAAAGGCAGTCGATTCCGTCCGAAATATCCGTTACGGTATTTAAGCCCGATTCCGTAAGCTGTTCTCGAAACGACCTCGTTCCGAATGTATAAATCTTCTTGTAGCGTTTACTTTTCAGATAAGGTATCAATGCGTCAACCGATGTCAAAAAGTCGTCCTTATCCGATTTTATTCCGAGCCGTTCAAGCTTTTCTATATATGCCGAAACGCTTTTTGACGAATTGTTTGTCAAAAACACATATTTTTTTCCGCTTTTCTTTATAAATTGCAGAAATTCCAAAACCGAATCAAAAAGCCTGTCTCCCAAATATATCGTTCCGTCCATATCGAGCAGAAACAGCTTCATGTCTTTTATATCCATATGACCTCTCCGTTAAAATTTTATATCGTCCGTTATGCCCAAATCCCAGCATAAATGCGAAAGAATATATTTGTATCTTACATCTCTTGTCGCTTTGAAGGTTAGCGGTACGAGGGAATCGTCTATTCCGATTTCTCCTGCGGTTTTCGGCATACGAAGTTCGTCCAGGATACTTTCAATATCCTTTGCGGAAGGCATTTCTTCATTTATAATTTTAATAATTCCATCCCAATTTTCAATTATTTTTTGAAGTCTGATTTTATGCATCTCAACATTATACTTTTGTTCCGTTTTTTCTTTTTCGATCATAATGCCTGCGCCGTCGCCGACAAATTCCTCAATCTTTTTGCTCCAATCGGAAAAGGACAGCGTGCACTTATCGTTGCACAACCTAAAACGGGTAAAACTATATTGATGAAAGATATAGCCAAAGCTTTTCGCATATTCCAAAGCTTTTTTTCTGTCTGGATTATACGTTTTTATTTGGTCATAAATTTTTGCGGCTATAAATGTGCCTATTGCGCATTGTATTCCGTGGAGGGCGGCATTTGTGCCGAACGATAAAGCGCGCATATCCCAAATATGCGATATATAATGCTCCGTTCCCGATGCAGGTCTTGAAATGCCTGCGTATTCCATTGCGGTTCCGCTTAAAACAAGCCCCTCAAAAACGGCTTTTATCGCTTTTTCATCTCTTTTTAAGAGTAAAGGAGCGTTATCCACACACTTTTTCAAAGCGTCTTTTACAAGCTGTGCAACATAATCACAGTAGTATTCGCCGTTTATCAGATGACTGATTTTCCATTCGCAGATGCTGACATACTTTGCAAGCATATCACCCAAGCCCGATTTAAGCATTTTTTGGGGAGCCTCCTTTAAAATATCGGTATCGGCTATAATTATATCGGGACATTTTGAGCTTAAAGAAATTTTGAAATTATCCATTATCATAGATGACGAATTTGAGGCATAGCCGTCCATAGACGGCGCAGTTGCAACTATGATATAAGTTATTTTTTTCGTATTGCTTAAAATTTTTGAAACATCGTTTATAACACCCGAACCAACTCCGATTAATAAATCGCAGTCATTGGGGCAATGCATAAACGCAGAACCCACCGCACTTTCATCAGGCTCAAGCTGCTCGTTTTGATAAATATATCCGCAGTAAGCCTTATTTTCGTTTTTCAGTATTTCAATAACCTTTTCGCCTGCCGCCTTATATGTGTTTATATCAGATAAAACAAATATCTTTTTCGCGTTTTTTATATATTCGGGCAAACTCTTTAAAGCGCCCGATTCTATAATTAATTTTTTTACCGTTGATTTATGTATTTTTCCGCAGCTGCACACTTTATCCATAGTCATTTCCTCCGATTATTAATTTTATGCTTGACGAAGCTGTTTTTATATGATATAATTATACCATCGATGAACAAAAAAGTCAACAATCCGCGTTTTTTTGGAATACAAGTTCAAAAAACGGCGTTCTATGAAAAATAAAGCTTCAAATTTTGAACAAAAGGAGAAATACAATGGCATTTTACGAACGAGAAAATGATTTAATCAATATTATCATGCAGTACGACCGTGTGAGCGTTGAGGAGCTTTTAAAACGGCAATATACGAGCAAATCCACACTGCGGCGCGACCTGAAAAAGCTTGAGGAAAAGGGGCTTATAATAAGAACGCACGGGGGAGTTATGCCCGTAAAGAAATTTGCCGATGAGCAGATACCGTTTTCCATGCGTGAAAGTGAACAAAACGAAGAAAAAGAGCGCATTGCGAAGCAAGCGGTTGAGCTTATACATGACGGAGATGTTATAATGCTTGACGCAACGACAAGCGCCTATAGGCTTATAAAATATTTTAAGGATTTAAAAGATATAATTGTTATAACAAGCGGTGCAAAAGCCTCATATCTGCTCGGAGAAATGGGAATAAAAAATATCTGCACAGGCGGTCATATGATAAACAAGTCATTTTCGTATGTGGGGCAGGAGGCGCTCGGCACAATATCCAAATATAATGCGGATATTGTGTTTTTCTCCTGCCGAGGACTGTCGGAGGACGGATTTTTATCAGACAACTCAATCGAAGAAAACGAAGTGCGTAAAATGATGATGAAACGCTCGAAACGCAAAGTGTTTTTATGCAACAGCGAAAAAATAGGACACAGCTATCTTAATAACCTCTGCCATATTTCGGAAACGGACACCATAATCTGCGACAAAGCTGTTCCGCCATATATAGCAAGTCTTATGAAACAGCCTACCCTCTTTCGGCGGTAACGATTATTTTGCTCCCGAAAACGTCGTATATAGCAACCTCTCCTGCTTTTACGGGAAGCTTTACGGTTTTTTCGTTTATTAATTTCATACATTCAAATATCTTGTCTTTCGGAATCGGTTTATCCGTTTTTACGGGAACGGGTATACCGTTTTCCGACATAATTGTTGTGGTTACGGTTCTTTGGGGATTCGTACACTCGCTTACGGCATATTCCTCTCCCCTTTTGCAGGTGTTGCCCGATACCTTCGTTATTTTTCCGCCGTCGTTTTCAACTGTAATTTCACAGCCTATAGGACAGCAAATGCAAATCAGTTTTCTCATTTTATAATTATTCCTCCAATTCAAATGTTAATTTTTCTGCGCATCTTATACTTTCCTCTTTTAATGTTATGCTTTCCATTTCGCCCGGAGCAACCTTGGGCTTCTTTTTTGAAAACAGTATTTTGTCGCCCGACCTAACGATAATTTTTACGTTTCGCATTACGGAGGAAACTCTGAAATATACCTTTACATCTTTGACTTTTGTTATTGTCTGCGGAACCGTATAGCGGATTTTTCCGTCTGTTTCGATTGTTATTTCCGTTTCCTTTTTATACTCGTTTTTTATGTAATCTGCCGCCGCTATTCCTGCCGTTTCCGCTTCATCGGAAACAAAATCGACCAAATCGTGAACGTGAAGGACGTTTCCGCAGGCGAAAATTCCCGAAACCGATGTTTGTCTGTCCTGGTCTACCACAGCGCCGTTGGTGATTTTTGAAAGCTTTATTTCCGCTCCGTCCGTAAGCTCGTTTTCAGGAATAAGTCCGACCGACAAAAGCAGGGTATCGCACGGAATATACTCATACGTTTCCCTTATCGGCTGTCTGTTTTCATCAACCTTTGCTATTGTTACACCCTCTATTCTTTTTTTGCCGTGAATTTCGGCAACGGTATGGCTTAACTTAAGCGGTATATTAAAATCGTTTAAGCATTGCTCGATATTTCTTGCAAGTCCTCCCGAATACGGCATTATCTCGCAAACAGCGTGAACCCTTGCGCCCTCCAAGGTCATACGGCGTGCCATAATCAGCCCTATATCGCCCGAACCCAAAATAACAACGTTCTTTCCCGTCATACACCCTTTCATATTAACAAGCTTCTGCGCCGTGCCTGCGCTGTACACTCCCGACGGACGGCTTCCCGAAATTCCGAGTGCGCCTCTTGCACGTTCACGACAACCCATGGCAAGAATCACCGCCTTTGCCTCTATTTTGAAAATTCCGTCACGGCTGTTTGAGGCTGTGATAACCTTATCCTTTGTCAAATCCAAAACCATTGTGTTAAGCTTAACGGGAATGTTGTATTCCCTGAATTTTTTCTCGTATCTGAAAGCATATTCGGGACCCGTAAGCTCCTCGCCGAATTTATGCAAACCGAAGCCGTTATGTATACATTGCTGTAAAATTCCGCCCAAATGTTCATCACGCTCCAAAACGAGAATATCTCTTATTCCGCTTTCATATGCCGCTACGGCGGCGCTCATTCCCGCAGGTCCTCCGCCTATTATTACCAAGTCCGTCATTTATTTTACCCCCTTTGTTCTTCCCGTTATAATTTCACTTCCGATACCGCATTTTGTAACTTTTTCAAGCGGTATGCCAAGTTCATGCGATAAAATTTCCGCAACATACGGCATGCAAAAACCGCCCTGACAGCGTCCCATTCCCGAACGTGTTCTGCGTTTTATTCCATCGATATCCCGTGCGCACGGATTTTGGCGGATTGCGTCTATGATTTCACCCTCGCTTATCTTTTCGCATCTGCAAATAATTTTTCCGTATGACGGATTTTCCCTTATCATTTTGTTTTTTTCCGCAATAGGCGCATCTTTAAAATAATGCGACGGCTTTCTTATCGGATTAAAATCCTTATTTTCGGTCATATCAAGTCCTTGAGATTTCAGCATATCCGCAAGCATTTCGGCAATTGCGGGCGAAGCCGGCAGACCGGGTGATTCGATAGCGGCGGCATTTATAAAACCTTTTT
>USLP01000123.1 GCA_900555525.1 uncultured Eubacteriales bacterium | reverse complement strand
CCGTCCGTATGTTCCGGCTCCACACGAGCTTTTTATCGACGGTGAACCGTATGATGTTGCCCGCTATCCGAATAAAGGGGAGGAACTTATTCCCCTAAAGGAGGTTATAGACAGCGGAAGCAGTCCGTTTGAAAAAGAATTTGATATGCGCCCCGCAACATTTCGTTACGAGGATGGGAGATGCGATTTTTGGAAAAATGCAAAAGGGTTTTATGTTTCGGGATTATTTTTTTGGTGTTTTGCGGACGATACTCTGGAAATAGCGAATATCGATACAAAGAACAAAACTCTTACAACGGTTTTACCGCACCTTGCAAGCTTTAAAGCGGATTCCTTCACCTCCTGGTATGCTGTGAATTTATTGGAAGAAATTGATATGCCGGGGGAATATTATGTTGACAGCGAAAATAAAAAACTTTATTTTTATCCCAAAAGAGATATATCGAAATCACTTATACAGCTGTCGGTATTGGATAAACCGCTTGTCGTTTTGAAAGACGTGTCTTTTGTGAGTTTTGAAAATATTATTTTTGAAAATTCGCGCGGAACGGGTGTTTACATAGAAAACGGTGAAAACTGCATTATAAAAAATTGTGTATTCAGAAACCTCGGAATGGTCGGCGTGCAGATTGGAAAAGGCGCGACACCGCTTCCCGAGGGAAAACATAATGCTCACGGAATTATGGCGGACGGAGTGGAAAATCCTAAAAGCGCAAGTGAAGTAATAGGCTCTTGGCATGAAATGCTTTATCAATTTGCCGCATGGAACAACGAGGGCGGAAAAAATCACGGAATAGAAAACTGCGAAATATATCATACTGCAACGGGCGGTATATTGCTGGGTGGAGGAGACCGAAAAACATTGACGCCTGCGGGAAACTATGTTAATAACTGCGAAATTTTTGAGGTGAATCGCCTTGACAGAACATATAAGGCAGGCGTGAATATAAGCGGTGTCGGAAACAGAATTTCAAATTGTAATATCCATAATATGCCGGGATTTGCGATTTATCTCCACGGAAACGACCATATTATAGAATATAATAAAATATATGAGGTAATAACGGAAGTTGCCGACGCAGGCGCAATATATTGGGGAAGAGATTTAAGCGAAGTCGGAAATATCGTTAGATATAATTTTATATATAATATACAAGGCTTGCAGAAGCCTTCAACAGGAGTATGCGCGGTGTATCTTGATGATTATTCGTGCTTCAATGCTGTGTATGAGAACTATTTTTATAATATAACTCAGTATAAAAACATAGCTCCCTTTGGTACTGTCTTTTGGAATTGCGGAGGTCAGACCTCCGTAAACAACAATATTTTTATAGATTGCGACAGCTCTATGAATCCGAATAGCAACGGCACCCACGGAATTTCACAAATGCTCCATACGGACGAACTTCATAATAAGCGTGTTCATACTGCGGATAATGACGATATGTCGGGTGTTGACGTAACAAGCGAAGTATGGAGAAACAAGTATCCGTATCTTTACGAGCTTTATACGGGAACATATCACAATGAAATTATGTGCTGGAATAACGTTGATATAAAGAATAATTATAAAATGTTTAAGGATAAAAACAACATGGATTTTACCGTTGTCGGTGATGAACTTAAAGATATAGCAACAATGTATGTTTATGATAGCCTTATGAATGTTGATGAAGAAAGAATGTTTTTCAAAATTGTCGATTTCGGAAAAATCGGCAGAAAACAGACCGCGAAATAACCAAATTAAGCCGAGCGTTAAAAAGTTCTGTTGCGTAAATAGTCAATTATTATAAAACAGTAGTATGCCTAAGACAGAATCGCAAAAGCAGAAAGGATATAATTTTTTAAAAAAAGTTTCAAAAGTATTGAATTTTCTTTGAAAAAGATGTATAATATTTTTGGAGAAGCGCGTATAATAAAAAGCCACGATTGTGTCCAATGAAACACACGAACGTAGGTTGATTTTTGTGCAGTTGTATGGTATAATAAAGTAAAAAATCTTATTGTGAGAGGAAAAAGAGGTTATGAAAAAGAAAATTGCTTTTATACTGAGCATATGCACGGTACTTTGTTCCACAGGCTGCGGAGATAGGCAGACGGGCTCAAATGCAGATGGAAAAACTACTTTAAAATGGATACTTTCAGGACCGGGACTTCAAAAGGATTCGGCTGAGGTTTGGGCAAAGGTGAATGAAAAACTAAAGACGTATGACGGTCTTTCCGATACCGAGCTTTCAATTGAAGTATTTGATAATGCCGATTACCAACAGAAATTCCTGCTGCTTCAAACGAGCGGACAGCAGCTTGATATAGTACAGACGTACGGACTTGACTATCACAAGGAAGTGAAAAACAAAAGCTTTATTGCGCTTGATGATTACATAGCGGGAACAGACGCGTTCAAGGACGCCTTTCCCGACTGGTTCTGGGATTACGCAATTATTGACGGCAAACGTTATTATGTACCGAATTACCAGATTTTGACGAATGCGGACTATTCGTTCTATACGCAAAAAGAGCTTTCCGATAAATATTGGGACATAAAAAAAGCATCCGAAACATTCTGCGCAGAGGCTACGTTTACGGATAAATGCTGGGATGTCGTAGAAGAATATCTTGATACGCTTTCAAAAAACGGTCAGCTGAAAATGGGATATATGCCGCTTGATTCGCTTACGTTTACGCTGAATAAAGGCTATGAATCGGTTGTAACAAGATTTTTAATAAAAATGGATGACCCTGAACATAAGGTGCTTTACATGGATGAGCTCCCCGAAAGAATAAATTCGTTTAAGAGAGTTTCAAACCTTTATAAAAAAGGTTATATCAGAAAGGACATATCAAGTATAGCCGATTCCGATACGGCTATGGGATCGAAGGACGGCTATACGCTGTGGCACGGCGGCACGAATATAGACCCCGAGAGATATGAAAACCAGCTTAAAACCACTTCGGAAAGATACGGCTTTGAGGTTGATGCCGCAAGACTTTCAAATTATGATTATATTCCCTCAGTTAACGCGGCGGGCGGTACGGCAAGCCGTAAGCTCCAAGAATCCCGATAAAGCTTTTAAGGTTATAACGCTTATGAATACTAAGAGCGGAAAAGACTTGTATAATATGATGGTTTACGGAATCGAGGGAGAGCATTACGATGTTATAAGCGATAATGTCATAAAACCGAAGGATTATCAGGTGCAGGGCGATTCCGCCTCAAGATACGGTCTTTACCAATGGAATGTAGGAAATGCGAAATATGCGTTTGTTCCCGAAAGCGATTCCGTAACGACGCCTGAAAAGATTGATGAATGTAATACCGCCGATAATGTAAAGAGGTCGTCTCTTATGGGCTTTGTAGCTGATACATCGTCTCTTACAACAGAATTGGCGCAGATTAATTCTGTATTTGAGGAATATAAGGACTTAAACAGAGGAACATATTCCGATGTTGACAAAACCTACAACGAATACATGGATAAGGTAAAAAAAGCAGGAATGGAAAAGGTTAAAGAAGAATTACAGAAGCAGGTAGACGAATTTTTTAAGAATAAAAAATAATTAAAGAGCGCAGGCTGCAAAATGCGGTCTGCGCAGTACTAATTAATTTTGCTGCTTCTTCGGAGGAGTTTTCATGTATAAAATTGTGATTGTTGACGATGAAAATTTTAATTGTGATATAATAATCAATATCATAAAGGAGCGTACAAAGGATTTCGAGGTTGTAAAAGCTTTTGATGTATCGTATGAAGCACTTGATTATATAAAAGAAAACTATGTCAATGTTGTTATGACAGATATAAAAATGCCCGGAATGTCAGGCTTGGAGCTAATAGATAGGGTGAGAAAAATAAATCCCGATATACAGTTTATAGTTTTCAGCGGTTTTATGGATTTCGGATACGTTCATAAGGCTTTAAAATATCATGTCGAAAATTACATTTTAAAACCGCTTGATATCGACGAGCTTACGGAAACACTCCATAATATCAAAGAAAAGCTTGACCAAAAGTATGAGCTTATATACTCGATGGAGAAAAAAGCCGATATAACGGAAAAGTTCTTCTTAAATCTTATAACCCCCGATATGTTTTCGGAGGAAAACGAGGTAAAAAAAGCGTTTACTTCGCTTGAACTTCCGCTTGATTATAACAATTCATTCGGCTCTGTATTTTTTGTACGCATCGAAAATTTTGAAAAGCACATAATAAAAAACTGGAAATACAGTGAGGGCGGACTTCATACGGCGCTTAAGAATATTTTCAAAATAGCTTTCGGATATAAATATGTCTATCTTGTAACAAATGAAGAGAATATGCTCTGTTTCTTTGCTTTTTCGGATAAAATCCGATGCACGGCAGAGGATATTGTTCAAAAGTTTAAGGAGATTTTAGATATTGACGCAGATGTTGTTACGGTTTTGAATTTCAATAAAATATCAGAAATTCCCAATATGGTAACGGATACGGAAAATATATACAAAAACGAGGAGCTTCCCTTGGAAAAGCTTAAGAAAAAAATACGTATTCCGAAAAATAATCCTGTTTTCGATAAAATATTTGAATATATTAACGAAAATTATATGTATGATATAGTGCGTGCCGACGTTGCAAACCATGTTTTTTTGGAATCAACGTATTTTTCAAAGCTTTTTAAGAAAAATATCGGCGTAACGTTTTATGATTACCTGCTGTATGTACGTATAACGAAGGCGGTAGAGCTTTTGTCGGTAAAGAAGAATATTACCGAGGTGTCAAGTCTTGTAGGTTACAGCAGCTTCAAATATTTCTGCAAGAAATTCCAGCAGTTGACTTCATACACACCTCATGAATATAAAAAGAAACTTTTGGAGAACAGAAATGACGGATAAAAAAACCGTATTTAAAAAACGAGAATTTTGGAAGAGTAACGTGCTTTTGAAAAAAACGCTTGGCATTACTCTTCTTGTTTTACTTTTTATAGTTATTTTAAGTATTGTTTTTTATAGCAGCGTAATCAAAAATTTTGAAAACCACATTTTATCCTCCGAGCTTTCAGCGCTTGAAAATAATGTAAAAATGACGGAGAATATATATACGGATATAAAAAATATGCTCCATATTTTGGGAAGCGATAACGACGTACAGTTTTGCTTTTCATCGGAGGCTCCGAAAAATACAAATTCCGACTATAAGCTCGGTATTCCCGAAAAAATCCATACGCTTAAAATTCATAACGATTATCTGAACTCTATTTATATTTATTCAGAGGCGCAGTCGACGTTTTGCACCTCTGAATACGGCTTTACGAACCTTAATGATTTTTCCGATAAGGACTGGCTGTATTTTGTAAAAAACAGAA
>USLP01000122.1 GCA_900555525.1 uncultured Eubacteriales bacterium | reverse complement strand
AGGGCCTGTAGGACCTGTTGCGCCTGTTAAGCCTGTTGCGCCCTGAGGACCTGTGGGACCTGTTGCGCCTGTCAAGCCTGTTGTGCCCTGAGGGCCTGTAGGACCTGTTGCGCCTGTTAAGCCGTCAGGTCCCGGAATGCCTTGCGGTCCTGTCGGCCCCGTGGGACCCATCGGGCCTGTAGGACCTGTCAGCTTACAGCAGCAGCCTCCGCAGCAGCCGTTGTTTATATTTTCATCTATTTTGTTTTTATAAATATTCATCAGATCACTCGCTTTCTTTTTTGTGAGACATTGCGCCTCACGGTAAAAGTATATGCGAAAAAAATCGAAATGTGAATAAATGTCTAAATCTATGCACCGCAAGATTTGCAATATTTAGAGCAAAAAAAGCAATTGTAACGGCATCGTTTTTGTGTTAATATGTAATAAAGAACAAAAGGAGGAAAATAAACATGAAAATGTCATTTCGTTGGTACGGACATGATGACCCCGTAAAAATAGAATACATAAGGCAAATACCCAATATGAAAGCTATAGTTACGGCTGTTTATGATGTTCCCGTCGGTGAAGTATGGAGCGAAGAAAGTATCCTGGATTTGAAAAAAACCACAGAGGACGCAGGACTGCTGTTCGAGGTGATAGAAAGCGTTCCCGTTCATGAGGATATAAAGCTCGGAAAGCCGACACGTGGGAAGTATATCGATAACTACAAAGAAAATATAAGACGTTTGGGAAAAGCAGGCATTAAATGTATTTGCTATAATTTTATGCCCGTTTTTGACTGGACGAGAACACAGCTTGACAAGGAGCTGTTCGACGGCTCGAAGGCTCTTGTTTACTATAAGGAACAGCTTGAAAAAATGAATCCGCTGACGGGCGAGCTTTCGCTTCCCGGCTGGGACACAAGCTACAAAAAGGAAGATTTAAAGGCTCTGTTCAATGAATATTCAAAAATAACGGAGGAGGATTTGTGGGAAAATCTGCGTTACTTTTTGTCGGAAATTATCCCCGTTGCGGAGGAGGCAGGCGTAAAAATGGCGATACACCCCGACGATCCGCCTTATCCCATTTTCGGACTTCCCAGAATTATAACAAACGAAAAGAATATCGACAGGTTTTTGAAGCTTTATGACAGCGAATATAACGGACTTACGTTCTGCACAGGCTCATTGGGCTGCTGTTCGTCAAACGATATTCCCCATATGGTTGAAAAATATGTAAAGCAGGGAAGAATACACTTCATGCATATAAGAAACGTTAAGAATTTCCCCGACGGAAGCTTTGAAGAAACGGCGCATTTTTCGGAATACGGCTCGCTCGACATAGTGAAAATTGTGAAAATTCTTAAAGAAAATAACTTTGACGGCTATATCCGTCCCGACCACGGCAGAATGATTTGGGGCGAAACCGGTAAAGCAGGCTACGGACTTTATGACAGAGCTCTCGGTGCGGCATATATAAACGGTCTGTGGCAGGGCTTATAAAATAAATTTTGAGAAAGGATTTTTAGTATGAAAATTTTTGAAAATAAAGTCGCTGTCGTAACAGGCGGCGCAGGTGTTCTTTGTTCCGCATTTGCTCATGCGCTTTCCGAAAACGGCGCGCGCGTTGCCGTTTTGGATTTGAATTATGACGCGGCGAAAAAAGTGGCTGACGAAATCGGCGGAATTGCCGTAGAAGCAAATGTTCTTGATAAGGAAAGCCTTGAAAACGCACGCAAAAAAGTAAACGAAAAGTTAGGCACGTGCGATATTCTTATAAACGGAGCAGGCGGAAACAATCCCAAGGGAACTACTACAAAGGATTATTTTGACCCTAAGGATTTGGAGGACAGCGAAATAAAGACGTTTTTTGATTTAGACCCCAAGGGAGTTGAATTTGTGTTCAATCTTAACTTTTTGGGAACGCTTATGCCTACGCAGGCTTTTGCGCAGGATATGATAGGCAAAAAAGACGCGGTTATTATAAACGTTTCCTCTATGAATGCGTTTTGTCCGCTCACACGTATTCCCGCATACAGCGGCGCAAAGGCGGCTGTTTCAAACTTTACCGCATGGCTTGCCGTTCATTTCTCCAAGGTAGGAATCCGTGTAAACGCTATTGCACCGGGATTTTTCTTAACGGCGCAGAATCATAAGCTTCTTATGAACGAGGACGGAACATATACCCAAAGGAGCGAAAAAATTCTTTCGCAAACGCCAATGGGACGCTTCGGAAAACCCGAAGAACTTTTGGGAACGCTTATCTTTCTTGCCGACAGCTCAAAATCTTCATTTGTAAACGGCGTTGTAATCCCTGTTGACGGCGGTTTTAACGCATACAGCGGAGTATAAAATTATTGTAAACAAAAAAGACGGTTCGCATTGAAACCGTCTTTTTTTGATATGCTTTTTAGTGTTTTTTCGCTTCGTCCGCAACAAGCTTTCCGAGCGCGAAAAGTGCAAGAACGTTGGGGATAACCATAAGCTGATTAAAGAAGTCTGTCAATTCCCAAACAAGGTCGTTCGAAAGCATTGAGCCAAAAAATACAAATACGATTGCGATAATCGAATAAACCGTAACGGCTTTTTTGCCGAATAAATACTGTATGTTTATTTTACCGAACAAGTTCCAGCCGAGGATTGTCGAAAATGCAAACATGAACAGGCAGACAGCGATGAAGTAGCCTGCGATTTTTCCGCCGAAAACTTCTCCGAATGCAAGCTGTGCCATATTCGTCTTTGTGTAGTCGGCAATTACATTTTGGAGCATTTCGGGTGTACCGCCTGCGAGCAAGCCTTTTCCTGCATAGAGAGTTGATATAACAACAAGTGCAGTCATTGTAAGTACAACGAATGTATCGATAAATACGCCAATCATAGCTGTGATACCCTGTTCATGGGGTTCTTTAACATGTGCGAGCGCATGAGCGTGGGGTGTTGAACCCATACCTGCTTCATTTGAGAACAAGCCTCTCTTTGCACCCTGGCTGATAACCGTCTTAAGAGCCATACCGATACCGCCGCCGATTATAGCGTTTGGCATGAACGCATATTTGAAAATAAGACCGAAAGTTTCGGGGATATACTGAATTCTTGCAACGATAATTATTATACCGCCCAAAAGATATATAACTGCCATAACGGGAACGAGCTTTTCAACTATGGAAGCAAGAGTTTTGATTCCGCTTAAGAAAACAAATGCGCATATAACGGAAACAACAATGCCTATAACCCATGTGGGAACACCCGTAGCCGTGTTAATGCTTTCGCCGATGGAGTTAGACTGTACCATACATCCGAAAAATCCGAGGGCGAGTATTGTAGCGATTGCGAAGAAACCTGCCAAAAATTTTCCGAATTTATTTTTGAATGCCTGTGTTATGTAGTATGCGGGACCGCCCGAAATACTGCCGTCCTCATGAATAACTCTTGTTTTCTGTGCCAAAACCGCTTCGGCATATATTGTAGCCATTCCGAAAAATGCGATAATCCACATCCAGAGTATTGCACCGGGGCCGCCTATAAGGATAGCTCCGCAGGCGCCTACGATATTACCTGTTCCTACCTGTGCCGCAACAGCTGTTGCGAGAGCCTGAAACGAAGTCATTCCGCCGTTTTCCGTTTTTGCAAAAAGCGTTATTCCGCCGAAAACCTTTTTCATTCCTTCTTTAAAGCATCTTATCTGTACAAAGTTTGTTTTGATGCTGAAATAGAGACCCGTTCCGATAAGAAGAATGATAAGAATATAGTCGGAAAGGTACATATTGATTGTCTGAACAATCTTTAAGAGTGCGTCCATTTTTTTTGTTTCTCCCTTCAATAAAAAAATAAATCTGCCAAAATATCGGCAGACCCGGAGAACGCAACACAAATTCTACTCTTAAAAAAATTTGCTCTGTCTGTTTACCTGAGAGATTGAGCGCACATCGGAAAAAATGATTTTCTGTGAGCCTTGCACCTTCGGTATTCAACTTAATGAATTCTCCAGAGTTTCCTCCGCAAACGGTCTTGCGCCCTGCAATTCCGAGTGCTTCAAAGGAAATATAAGCCAAATATTAATGACTAACGATACTATTATAATACATTATGTCGAAAATGTCAAGTGTTTACAGAATATTTTTTATAATTTTATTTTCACCGAAATTTGAACCTTGTATGAGGTTTCGTCCGTATAGAGCATACCGCCGTATTTTTTCGCTATCGAATTTAAGACGCCGAGCATGGAGGGGGAGTATATTCCTTTTGCATCAGAAAGCGCCATAGCGCACAGCTGACCGTTTTTCTGCGATATTTCAAATTCGATACGGCTGTTCGCACGCTCCATGGCATCGTCAAGAATAGACGTTATGATTACTGCCGTTTCGGAAATATCGCCGCTCGTTTCGTTTAGGTTTGAAAAGCATACGAAATCTATATTTTTTTGCTTTGCCTCTTTTTGATACATACACAAAAACGCATTTACGGTTTTGTTTTGGCAAAGGCTTGTTCCGCTTTTGTCCATATAATCAATAAGCTTTTTTGCGGACATAAGCTGTAAATTCAAAAGCTCCCGTCCGTGCCGAATATCCTCGTTAAAGCATATATATTCAAAAAAGAACAGCAGAAAGCAGATGAAAAGCACCGATAAAACAGACGTTAAAACGGGAATTGTTATCACGGGGAAGCGGTAGAGGAAATCGCTGTAAACCGTAAGCGCATACGTTATTAAGTATATGACGGTCGGAATTATGCAAAGGTAGTTTGCTTCCTTTTTTTCCGATTTGAAAATCCGTATAACAATCGGCGACAGAAATTTTTTGATAAGAAAAAGAAGAACTGCCGACACAAAAATTTCCGAAAATACAATTGCCAAAGTATTGCCGCCCAATGCGTATGACAAAAGCTCGCAAAGCTGTTTTCTCGGCTCTGTAAGCATATACGCTGTTGTGAGCGCAAAAAGCGTTTCATAAAATGACGATTTTAAAAACAGCATAAAATAAATAAAAAGCGGAAGATGAACGGTCAGGGGATAAAGCATATAGAGCGTTTGAGCGGAAACGCTTTTATAAAGCGCAAGATTAATAATTCCGCTTGCGCAAAAAAGAGCGCAAAGCCCGATGGCATGACGTAAAGCCTTTGTTTCTTTTGTAAACAAAAGCGTTATTATATATCCGTATAATGTTACAACAATATAATTAAAAATGTCCAAAACCGCACCTTCTTTTCCTCTATTGTATACGATTTCGCCGCTTATTTCAATATAAATGCCATAATTTGCAAAAAAACGTCATAACTTGCACTTTTTAAACCATATCGGGTTTCAACTTCTGTGTGCATAGGGTAACAAAAACATTAAAAACTCCGTCGCTGTCCTCAATATTGCAAAAACCGCTGTTTTTCT
>USLP01000121.1 GCA_900555525.1 uncultured Eubacteriales bacterium | reverse complement strand
TCGGGACACGTACAGGTTTACGGAAACTATTCAAACGGGCATCCGTGCGATGTGAATTTCGGAAAGTCCTTAAATGAGGCATTTATACTGAAAGGCCATATGGAACAAGACGCTATGATTGGCGTCTATAAAACGAATGGTACAACGCCTGTGTATTGGTGCAGGAGCTATCACCCCTGTGTTAACTGCACCGATACTGATAATAATATGAAGTCGCTTGCAGAGTGTTTGTTTTTGAACGAATCAGGAGCAAACGGATTTTCGTATAGTGAAACAAAAGACTCGCATTATCAGGACATAACATGGCATGATACCAGAGTTAACCGTAAAAGCAGTACTGTAAAATCCGATGTTAAGGTGACGAAGGTGCATTATAGGGGCGTGCTTTTGTCGCCGAGTGAATATTCCTCGGATTATAATGCCGGCAGCCGTACCATAACCTTGAATGTGCCTGATTATGTGACGGATACCAACCGTTTGACAGTATATGCGAATATAAAAAATAGTGACAATCAGTGGGATCCGGGCAAAGAAATCCGCTTTTCGGATGGATTTGATATTTCCGACAAACAAGCGCTTATCATAAATGCCGCAAATAAATCGCCGGACTATACGGTAACGGTAGATGGCGGAACTGTTGACGGCAACGGCAAAGATAGCGTAACCAAAAAATATCTGGAGCCGATAAGTATTGCACCCATAGTGCCGGAGGGCAAGGTTTTCTCACATTGGGAAATTGAGGGCGACAATGCCGATGATATAACCGGATTTGAGAAATACGCAAAATCGCCGGCAAAGCTGGAAATGCCTCAGCATGATGTGAAGTTTAAGGCGGTTTTCGCAGAGGAGGTATCAAGAGTTGATATTACTCTGCCACAGCCAAAGGGCGGAGATAAACTTGAGTTATATCCTACAGCCACTGTTTATTATAAAACCGCAGATGGCTCTGTAAAAAGGACTGAAACGGTTAATGTTAAGTGGAGAAAACGCAACGCTGATGAGGATATAAAGAAATTTGATTATAATACCTCATATCATGCGTGGCTTTCCTTCAGCGACAGTCGTCCCGATTATGATTTCGGCTTTGCAGACGCAGAGAAATTTAAATTATATGTAAACGACGAAGAATTGACAGGTAGATATTCGGATAAATTCTATACATATTCCAGCAGACTTGAAACAGGCGGCAGTGTTGCGGGAACGGCACCGGATTCATTTGCTGTAAGGCAACGAATAATGTATGTTAATTATACAAACAAAACCGCAAAAGCAAAGGTGCGGTCTGTTGAAAGTCCGACAATAGAAATTCCAAGCGGTATTAGTATAGAAGAACTAAACAAGCTTTTGCCCGATTCCGTTAAGATTACCTATAAAGGCATTGACGGCAATAAAACGGCAAGTGTGCCGGTTTCGTGGAACACCGAAAGCTTGACGGGAACTATACAATATAATACTGAAATAAACGGAACCGTTACGATACCCGAAGATTTGGAAGCGGCAGAGGATAAGAAACAAACTGCAATTACCGTAAAAGTAACCTCCGATAAGCAAAGGCTTCAAAAGCCTATAGCAAGTGTGGCTGACGGTGCAACAATTGCCCTTGATACAAAAATTACACTTTCGGCAAAAGACGGTGCGACAATTTGGTATAAGATAGATAACGGAGCATATACGAAATATAATGCCAATATCGGAATTGATCCGCAGGGCGAAGCGGGCAAAATCGTAGACCGCAAAATTACCGCTTACTGCACCGAAGACGGATCTTTGCAGAGCCCATTTCTTACGCTGAATATAAAGGTTGACAACGAATCCGTTCATACAGTGAAGATTGTTGACAAAAACGGCACAATATACGGCTATGCGTCGGGTGCAGGCGAATACAAAGCCGGAGATCGCGTAGAAATAAAGGCAACGGAAAGCGATCCCGAAAAATGCGTATCAAGCTGGAGTGCAGAGGGAGTTCCATTGACCGAGGCAGATAAAACCGCATCTGTGTTTACCTTTGAAATGCCTACACATGATGTAACGATAACGGCGGAATCTTTCCGATACTATGTAAGTAAGCTTTATTTAAGCTCCATTACACCTATTGCCGGTAATCCTTTGCCGCGAACACTTGAAATTATCGGTGCGGAGGACATCAACGGAAATGTGTTTGATAAAAAAGATATTTTGTTAAAAGTTGAGCTTAATCAGTGGCAGAAATATAATGAAGATAAGAAGTTGTACGAACCAATTGAATCAAGCAGTATATCGGAAAATGGAAAAACATATTTGGCAGCCTTTAGCGTTGAACCTAATTCGGGTGTAAAGGCATCTTGCGATAACCTTGAAATATTTATCGATGATGAAAAAATCATACCTAAAATTAGTTATCAAGGGCATTACATAATAGGCTGGGATTTTACCGCCGTATATGATGAACTTAAAAGTGTCAACTTAGGCGACAGCATTACCGCATATACCGGGAACTATGTTGAATTTCCCGAAAAAATCGGCGTTAAGACAAAATACGGTTCAATCACAACGGCAGACGTTACATGGACCGGAACGGATAGTATTAATACATCGACACCTGCCGGGGACTACGAGGTAACCGCAACACTCACTTTGCCGGGTAATGTTACTGCAACAGATGCGCAAAAGAACAGAACTGTTACAGTAAAGGTTCGCAATCTTATAAGCAGCGTTGCTTTGGAAACAGTCGGCGGCAATGCCCCGGCAAAATCCGGAGACAGCTTGCCTACATCTCTTAAAGTAAAGAGCGACAGTGCAAGCCTTGTTGCAAATAGCTTTAGCGTAACGCCAAATGATACAGCTGCTAATACTGATACTGCATACACAATCAAAGCAAGGGTTGTACCTGACGAAAACTGTGAGTTCGCTTCAAACGCAATCTTTACAATAAACGGCATAGCTATGAATGCAAACCCTGCGGAAAACGGCGAATACGAGCTGACCTATACCTTTACGGCAGAAGAGGTACAGTCTTATGACGTTATCGTAAACGGCGGAACAAGCCAAAAATATAAAGAGGGAGAGACGGTAAGTATAAGTACCACGGCAAACGACTTTTATAAATGGACGGCTGAAGTTGTTTACGAAACAGAAAAAGAAATTGTTGATGAAAACGGCAATACCAAAACCGAAACCGTTACTCACAGAAACCCAGTAAACATATTTGCAGACGGCGATGAATATAAAGCGGAAACAAGCTTTGTAATGCCAAAGCTTGCCGATGGCAGGCGGTTGGAGCTTACGGCAAACAAGGCCCATGGTATAATAGCTTATGACAAACAGACAATGACGGCGGATATCGTTGCCGATAATGCGTATAATGGTAAAACTGTTATCTTTGCTGCATACAGTGGTGGCAAACTCGTTTCGGTTGAATATGTTAATAAGAATTTGACAGAAGGATTCAATGCCGTAACCGCTCCCAAAGCTTTCTCGATAACCGGCGCAGACACGATAAAGGTTATGGTTTGGGAGAATTTCGGTAATATGAAACCGCTGTTTGAAGACTTTGAAAAACAAATTACAGGAGATGAAATAAAATGAAAAATAAGACAAGAGGAACAATATCACTTGTCTGCGGAATAATTTGCGTATTGTGCGAAGTGTTGTTTATAATACTGAATTTAGCATTTAAGTATGATTTTGACGGAAGAACTAACATCGTATCAAATATTGCTCTGCTTATACTTGGAATCTATCTGTGTTATATTGGAGTTAAAAAGAGAAAAGAAGATCAATAAAAATTATTGAAAAAGGAGATGAATATGCGGTGGCAGATACGGCATATAACAACAACTACAAAAAACAGCAGAGAGTTTCTTTTCTGAACTTTCTTGCGGAGCTTCCGAATTTTGTTGCTGTGTTTGTTTCCGCAGTTCTCTCCGGATCGCTCATTGTGTGGATGGATTTTATCGATTCATTATGCAATGTGGCGGATTCGGGTTTTGTAACGCTCCTTTCACGCAAGCTCAAACGGGATTTGAAATACGAATATAATTACGGTATAGGCAAAATCGAGGCAATATCATCGTTGTGCTGTGAGGGAATACTCATTTTAGGACTGTTTATAATATTTGCTTCATCGGCGCACGAGTTAATAAATCCAGAGCCTCCAAGCGGCTTACTTGTCTATGTTGTATTGCTTAAATTAATAAATGTCGCATTGGACGCTTTTTTCTTAAAAGAGCAGTACAAAATTAAAAAAAACGGTGCAAGCGAGATTGCGAATGCCAAGTTCCATTCGGCGGTTAAATGCTTTGTGTTTGATGCGGTTACACTTGTATCGATTTTTGTATGCTGGATATTTCGAGGATACCGTGCATCATGGTATTTTTCGCCGATTATATGTATAGTGCTTGTGTGCACATTCTTTGTTTTTGCGGTTTTGAGAACGAAAAAATCCATTGAAATTCTGACAGACCGTACACTGCCCGAAAACGAACAGATGAAAATTCTAAGAGTTTTGGCAAAATTCAACGACAGATACGAAGAATTTGAATTTTTAAGCTCCAGAATAAGCGGAGAAACGGTATTTATCGACCTTAGAATAAAATTTCGTGATGATACTTCGTATGTGCAAATAAAGGAGCTTTGCCGTGAAATTTCAATCAAAATGAAAAAGCAAATTCCGCAAAGCCGAGTCAGCATTGTCATAAACGGCGAATAGCTTTGGAAAATTCAAAACGGAAAGGAACTGATAGTGTGCGATCATTAATCGAACAAATAGAATTTAAGGCACAGCATACACCGCAAAGCGTTGTGCTTGCCGATGAAGTAATAACAAACGGCATTACCTGCAAAGAACTTGACCTGTTAAGCGGTCGTGTGTATGCATATTTAAAGAAAATCGGAATAGGAATAGAGGATTTTGTGCTTATAAATATGGCACGAGGAATTATGCCCGTTGTTGCGATAATCGGCGTTTTGAAAGCCGGAGCCGCATTTACGATTGTTGAGGAGGGTTATGCCCCCGAAAGGATAGAATACGTTCGCAATGACTGTGGCTGCAAAACAGAAATAAACAGAAACACTTGGGAAGAAATTCTAAAATGCGAACCGCTCCCCGGACATGAGCAAACCGATGACCACGATGCGGCGTTCGCTGTTTACACCTCCGGCACTACGGGATTCCCGAAAGGCGTCATGCTGACCCACTACAACATTGCCAACAACGGTTTCCTTACCGGTGAGCACATGAAGTTTACCGCCGATGACAAGCTCTGCGTCTGCGTACCATTGTTCCACTGCTTTGGCGTGGTACTTGCCACCATGAACTGCCTGACACACGGCTGTACAGAAGTAATGGTGGAACGCTTCAACCCACTGGTAGTGCTCGCCTCTATCCACAAGGAGCGCTGCACGGCACTTTACGGCGTACCCACCATGTTCATTGCCGAACTGAACCATCCGATG
>USLP01000120.1 GCA_900555525.1 uncultured Eubacteriales bacterium | reverse complement strand
AGCGAGATCCAGATTCCGAAGCAGGGAGATCCGTTTTTTTTAAGGCAGCCGGAAGAGATCCGGGAAGCTTATTATTTAAAAGAATATCAGACAGATGGAGCAAGGATTGCGGTGTGCTCAACGAATCCAAATTTTGACGAAAATATTTTTCTTATGGAAAAGGAACTCGGCGTCAGAATTTTCATAAAGGAATCGGGATTGAAGATAACGGGCGATGAGGTCAACACAAAAATGGCGTGCGAAACAGTCGAAGGGCTTAAAATGCGTCTTAAAACCGAAGAAAATATCGACGAACAAATGATACGTTATCTTATCGGTCTCGCCCGTGAGGGAAATATCCGCACAGCGGCGGAAATAGGCGGCAGCTGTATCTGCGTAACCTCAAAGGGTAAGCCGATAAAGCCGAAAACGGTCGGACAGAGAGTTTATGTTGAAAATATAAAGAAAAATATTATAAATTTGGGTATAGGTCCTGCGGGAACGGGAAAAACATATCTTGCCGTCGCTTGTGCCGTTAATGCCTTTAAGGCAAAGGAAATTTCACGAATAATCCTTACACGTCCCGCAATTGAAGCGGGCGAAAAGCTTGGCTTTCTTCCGGGAGATTTGCAGTCCAAGGTTGACCCGTACCTTCGCCCGCTGTATGATGCGCTCTTTGAAATGATGGGTTCGGACAATTACGCAAAATATACTGAAAAGGGACTTATCGAGGTTGCGCCTCTTGCATATATGAGAGGACGAACGCTTGATGATTGCTTTGTAATACTCGATGAAGCGCAGAATACCACACCCGAACAAATGAAAATGTTTTTAACGAGAATAGGCTTTAACACAAAAGCGGTTATAACGGGCGACATAACACAGACGGATTTGCCTTACGGAAAAAAATCGGGTCTTAAGGAGGCTATGAGTGTTCTTAAGGATATTGAAGATATTTCCGTTACAATGCTTACGACAAAAGACGTTGTACGTCATCCGCTTGTACAGAAGATTATAACGGCTTACGAAAAATACGAAAAAAGACAGTTTGCAAAAAAACAAGCAGTGTCGGAAAGGAACGAAAAATGAGTTTCTTTAAATGCGAATTTATTGACGAAGACGGCTATTTTTCCGTTGACTCGGTGAACAGTATAAAAAATGCGCTTGAAACGGCGCTTAATAAATTCATAAAACCCGATTTTAACGTTTCTTTAAACATAACGGCTGTCGGCGCTTCCGAAATACAAAGATTAAACCGTGAAACAAGGGATACCGATAAAGTAACGGACGTACTTTCATATCCTATGCTTGAATTTTCTTCTCCCAATGTCCTTAAGGACAAGCTTATGCCGTGGGATTTTGACCCCGAAGACAACAGTGTGTTTATCGGAGATATAATTTTGTGCAAAGACAGAATAGAAGAGCAGGCACAGGAATACGGTCATAGCTTTTTGCGTGAAAGCGTTTATCTTTCGGTTCACGGGTTGCTCCATGTTTTCGGATATGACCACATGACAGACGAAGACAAAAAAATTATGCGTGCGGAAGAAAAAAAAATAATGGCAGAACTCGAAATTTTAAATTAAATGTAAAAAAGTATTGAAATTTTTATTTTTTTGTTGTATAATATATTATTATACAGAAAAAATTCGGTAAAGGATGAATGAATAATGCAAAACAACGGCTTCAAAAAATCTCTTTTCGGTCTTAACGGAAAACAGGTAACGGAATATCTCGATACCCTATCCTCCGATATTGAGAAAAAACTCAAAATGAAAGATGACGATATAAAATCATATAAAAAGCAAGTCGCCGATAAGGAGGCGCTTATTGACGAGCTTTCCGAAAAGCTTGAACAGGCAGAAAATGCCCTTGAAGCGCAGAAGGAAGAATTTGAAAACGAAAAAGAAGAACTCAAAAAAGCGCACAATCTTGAAATAAGCGAGCTTAAAATTGAATTTAACAGAGAGCTTGCCGAGCTTAATGAAAAAATGAGCAGCTTAAGACAGGAAACAGAGCATGAGCGCGATAAAATATCTTCCGCGATTTTGAATGCCGAGAATACCGCAAAAAATATTATAGAAGAGGCGAAAGCCAAAGGCAATGATATATTGGACGAGGCACAGAAAAAAGTTGAAAACGAAAAACAGAAGTTCAATAAAACCAAAGCCGATTTGAGCGATTTTACATATGATGTAAAACGCCTTTTGGATAAGCTTAACAGCGATATAAAGGATAAGCTAAAAAGCGATAAATAGTATTTGACAAATACAATTTGAAAAACAGATTTGAAAGGATTGATTAATATGGAGAAAAGACTGCTTGCGCTTTTGGAAGCGAATGCAAGATATACTAATGCCGATTTGGCAGAGCTTTTGGATATAACGGAAAAAGAAGTAGCGGAAATGATTGAAAGCCTTACAGAAAAAGGAATCATAAAAGGCTATCATACGCTTATAGACTGGAATAAAGCAAACCCTGAAATAACGGAGGCTATGATTGAAATCAAGGTTACGCCGCAAAAAAGCGTAGGCTTTGATAAAATTGCATCGGAAATTGCTGCATTTCCCGAGGTCAGAAGCGTTTCGCTTATGTCGGGCGGCTTTGATTTAGCCGTAACGGTCAGAGGAATGTCTATGAAAGACGTTGCGCTTTTTGTAGGAGAGCGTCTTTCTGTTTTGGATACGGTTCAGTCCACGGCAACGCACTTTTTCTTGAATAACTACAAGCTTGACGGAAAAATACTTACCGATAAACCGATTGACGAAAGGGTGATTTCATTTTGACAAATAATTTTTCACCCGCAGATTTCTTATCAAAAAAAGCACGTGATTTGAAACCGTCGGGAATACGCCGTTTTTTTGATGCGGCAGGCACTATTACCGGTGTTATTTCCTTGGGCGTTGGTGAACCCGACTTTGCAACGCCATGGCATATCCGTGCGGAAGCGGTTAAAGCTATCGAAAAGGGAAAAACTTTCTATACCGCCAACCGCGGTCTTGCCGAATTGCGCCAAGAAATCTCTAATTATATAAACGAAACCATAAATGTTCATTTCGACCCCGAAACGGAAATACTTGTTTCTGTCGGAGCGAGTGAAGCTATCGACGCGGCTTTGAGAGCGGTAGTAGATATAGGCGACGAGGTCTTAATACCCGAACCGAGCTTTGTATGCTATAATCCGCTTACCGTTATGGCAGGCGGTGTTCCCGTTGCGATTGAGACTACGGAGGAGTTTGAGTTTAAGCTCACTCCCGAACTTTTAAAAAGTAAAATAACGCCTCGCACAAAGGCGCTTATACTTCCATATCCGAATAACCCCACGGGCGGAATAATGACAAAGGAAGATTTGGAGGCTATTGTTCCGATTATAAAAGAGACAAATCTTGTTGTAATTTCCGACGAAATTTATTCGGAACTTACATACAGAGGTACTCATGTGTCAATCGCATCGCTTCCCGGTATGCGCGACAGAACGATAGTGTTAAACGGTTTTTCCAAGTCGTTTGCCATGACAGGCTGGAGACTCGGCTATCTTTGCGCACATAAAGATATAGCAAAAGCGGCGGTAAAGATTCACCAGTACGGAATCATGTCAGCGCCCACATTTTCGCAGTATGCCGCAATAGAAGCTCTTCGTCATGGAAGACCCGATATCGAGCTTATGAAAGACGAATATAACAGAAGACGGAAATTTATTGTTGCCGAGCTCAACGAAATGGGAATGGATTGCTTTAACCCAAGAGGTGCATTTTATGTTTTCCCGTCAATAAAAAAATTCGGTATGAAGTCGGAAGAATTTTGCGAAAAACTGCTCCATACGGAAAAGCTTGCCGTTGTTCCCGGAGACGCTTTCGGAGAAAGCGGAGAGGGATATGTACGTATTTCTTATGCTTATTCCATGGAAAATCTGGAAGCGGCGCTTAAACGCTTAAAGAAATTTTTGAAGGAGAATTTTTAAATTATATGACGCTTAATATTGTGCTTTTTGAGCCTGAAATACCGCAGAATACGGGCAATATTGCACGTACCTGCAAGGCAACCTCGGCACGGCTTCACCTTGTCGGTCCTATGGGCTTTAAAATAGATAATGCAAAATTAAAAAGAGCGGGTCTTGACTACTGGGACGAGCTTGATATAACATACTATGACAGCATTGCGGATTTTTATTCACAAAACAGCGGTACGATGTACTATCTAACCACAAAGGCGAGGAAAAACTATACCGATGTTTCATATGAGGACGGCTGTTACATAATTTTCGGAAAAGAAACTGCGGGAATAGACGAAGAAATTCTTCTTAAAAATAAAGAAAATTGCCTGCGTATTCCGATGATTGGAGAGACAAGAAGTCTAAACCTTTCCAACTCCGTTGCAATAGTTGCTTATGAGGCATACAGACAGGACAACTTTTCCGATTTTAATTTAAAAGGAAATCTTCACAGACACAGTTGGGACGAAGCAGAATGAAAAAAATATGTATTTTAACTTTAGGATGCAAAGTCAATCAGTATGAATCAGAGGCTATGGGGCAGATGTTCCCAAAGGATAAGTATGACGTAACGTTTGAGTTTTCTCCTGCCGACGCATATATAATAAATACGTGCAGCGTAACAAACATAAGCGACAGAAAATCACGTCAAATGATACGCAAATGCACGAAGCAAGATAACAGCCCTTTCGTTGCGGTTACGGGCTGTTATTCTCATGCAAAACCCGAAGAAGCAACTAATATCGAAGGCGTAAATTTTGTTTTGGGTACGGAAAATAAAACCAAGCTTGTTAAGGTCATAGAAGAATATTTCGGCGATACCGATACGCAAATTTCAGACAGGACGGACGGCTTTGATTTTCCGCTTGTAACCGATTACAAAGAAAAAACAAGAGCGATTGTAAAAATTCAGGACGGTTGTAATTCTTTTTGCTCATACTGCATAATTCCGTATGTCAGAGGAAGATGCCGCAGCCGAGACCCAAAGGAAATTATAGAAGAAATATCGAGCCTTGCCGATAACGGCTATAAAGAAATAGTTTTGGCGGGTATTCATGTCTGCAATTACGGCATAGATTTAGATGATATGACTTTTCCGAAGCTTCTTTCAATGATAGAAGCAGTTCCGAATATTGAGAGAATACGTTTAAGCTCAGTTGAACCGCTTGCTTTTACCGAGGAATTTTACGAATTTTTCAAAAATTCAAAAAAGCTGTGTCCGCATTTTCATATTTCACTTCAAAGCGGGTGTAACAAAACACTTAAAAGTATGAATAGGCACTATACTGCCGAAGAATATAAAGCACTATGTACCAAACTTCGTGCATCATTTTATGACGCCAGCTTAACTACCGATGTAATGGTTGGCTTTAATGATGAAACAGAGGCAGATTTTAGCGAAAGCCTTGATTTTGTTAAAAACATTGCATTTGAAAAAGTGCATGTATTCCCATACAGTGAAAGA
>USLP01000119.1 GCA_900555525.1 uncultured Eubacteriales bacterium | reverse complement strand
AACCGCTGACGCTTATGGGAGCAAAATTTGAAGCGTCAAACGGCGGATTCTGCCCCATGAAAATCATGGGCGGAAACCTTAAAGGGATTGAATATACGCTTCCCGTTGCTTCGGCACAGCTTAAATCCGCAATAATTCTTGCAGGACTTTATGCTGACGGCGAAACAATAATACATGAAAAAGTAAAATCGCGCGACCATACGGAAAGAATGTTAAAAGGTATGGGCGCAAATATAAAAACCGAGAGCAATACTATAATCGTTAAAAAATCAGAAAACCTAAAACCGCTCACGGTTGACGTTCCGGGCGATATTTCCTCCGCTGCATTTTTCATTGTCGGCGCTTGTATTCTGCCCGATTCCGACGTTGTTATAAGAAACGTAGGACTTAATGAAACACGCACGGGCATACTTGACGTATTAAAAGCCATGGGTGCGGATATAGAAATAGAAAATCACAGAATTTGCTATAATGAGGAAATCGGAGATATTCATGTGAAATACTCCCCTCTTTCGGGCTGTGAAATAGGCGGCGAAATAATTCCCCGCCTCATTGATGAAATCCCGATTATCGCGGTTGCCGCCGCAGCTGCAAAGGGCGAAACGGTTATAAGAGACGCGCATGAGCTTCGTGTTAAGGAAAGCGACAGAATTAAGGCTGTAGCCGAAATGCTGAATCTGGCAGGCGTAAAAGCACAGGAGCTTCCGGACGGACTTATCATACACGGCGCAAGCAAAATTAAGGGCGCAAGCTATGACAGTCATAAGGATCACAGAATTGCAATGTCTGCAAAAATTCTCTCTCTGCTTACAGACGAGCCGAGCGAAATAAAAGATTTTTCGTGTGTTAATATTTCGTTCCCCGAATTTTCAAAAAATTTGGAGGAATTATTAAAATGATAATTTCATATGAAGAACTGAAAAATTTCAAACCGCAAAAAGATACTTATTTTGTTTTCGGCGACCCGATAAATCACAGCTTATCTCCGAAATTACATAAGATATTTTTTGATGCGCATAATATTGACGCCGATTATATCGGAGTTAAAGTAACAAAAGAAGAGCTTGGGGACGCTCTTAATATCGTAAAGAAATATGCAAAGGGTGTAAATCTCACAATTCCGCACAAAAAGGCTGTTATTCCGTTTCTTGACGAAATTGACAAGGCTGCACGTGAGATAGGCGCCGTTAATACGCTCGTTTTTTCGCACAGTAAAGTCAAGGGCTGCAATACCGATTGTTTCGGACTTACCGCAACGCTTCAAAAATTCGGATATGATATGAAAAATAAAAACGTGCTTATTTTGGGAAACGGCGGTGTTGCGGAGGCGTTTTTGTACGTCGCCTTAGGCTGTACGGATAATGTTACGGTTGTGGGACGTGATATAGAAAAGGTAAAAGAATTTTGCAAAAATACGTCCGCTTTGCCGACGGTTTTTTCCGACCTCAAAAGCGGAAAATTTGATATAATACTGAACGGCACTCCCGTCGGAATGAGCAAAACGGCTGATAAAATCCCGATTTCTCCGGATATTATAAAAAACTGCGAATTTGTTTTCGACAGCATTTATAATCCGCTTAATACCAATCTTACCGTTTTTTCCGACATATACGGCGTGAAAAATTCAAACGGGCTTTATATGCTTATATATCAAGGTTTAAAGGCGCAGAAACTTTGGGGAAACAATTATCTTGACGAAGATGCGGATTTGATTTTTGACGGCTTAAAAAACGAATTCGGAACGGTAAAAAAGAATATTGTCCTCATAGGCTACATGGGTTCGGGAAAAACGACGGCGCTTAAGCTTATAAAAAGCCTTACGGGAAAAATCGCGGTAGATACCGATTCTCTTATTGAAGAAACGTGCGGTATGAGCATTTCCGAAATGTTCCGAAAATACGGTGAAGAATATTTCAGAGCCGAAGAAACAAAAATCGCGCGTAAGGTAAGTTTCTTAAACGGCGCGGTGATTTCAACCGGCGGCGGAATAATCAAAAACAGAGAAAATATGGAATTACTGAAGAAAAACGGCATTGTTTTCTTTTTAAATCCCGATATAGGCGAAATTATAAACCGCATTTTGGGAAGTACGACGAGACCGCTCATAAAAAATCCCGACAATATAAAAAAGCTTTATCTTGAGCGTCTGCCCTTGTATAAAGAATATGCGGACTATATTATTTCAAACAATTCCACAAAAGAAAGCGTCGGTGAGATACTTGAAAAAGAAAAAGAAATTTTCTGACTTTTTTAACAGCTTCAAATGGGCATTTGACGGTATAAAGGAATGTTTTAAGCGCGAACTCAATTTTAGATTTCATACCCTTGCAACAGTATGCGTGCTTCTGTTCTCTTATATTTTCAAAATACCAAAGCGTGATTTTATTCTTCTGCTTTTTTGTATTATGACTGTACTTATGGCAGAGCTTATTAACACAATCGCAGAAGAAATCTGCGACATTATCGACAGCAATTACAATAAAAGGATAAAATACATCAAGGATTTATCGGCAGGAACGGTTCTAATTTCCGCCATGTTTTCCGTCATAATCGGACTTATAATCTTTGTTCCCTATTTTATCGAATTTTTTAAATTATAAAGGCGAAGCATTGCTCCGCCTTTTGTTAAAATTTCTTATATTCCGAATTTGACACCGCAACATCGTCATTCTCAACAATGATAACATAAGCGCCCGGCTTTGTCGTTATTCCATGCCAGGTTGCTTTCTTAACATTATAGAATACGCCTTTTTCCATTTCGATTCTTTGACGTTCCTCGCCTATATAAAGCGTTGCTTCGCCATCGGACAAAATAAACACCTCGTCAGTTTCCATATGACGCTCGATTTTGTTGAAATTCTCCTCCAAAAAGCTGTCATTATGCGTTATAACGGCAACTCTCCAATTTTCAAAATGTGTAAGAGGTTCATATCCTCCCGCCTGCGGTTTCGTGATTTCCAGTCCGTTCATAGCTGTTCTCCTTTTAATTTATTGTAAAATGTACTTTTCTTAAATTTTTGCATTTTATTATATCGGAAATGAAAGATTCAAACATTACGCTTTTGAAGCTGATGTTTGCTATGGGGTATTCGGGGTTTGCGGATTTGATTTTGTCGAGTACGATTATGCTTTTTTTGAAATCGGACGATTCGATGCCGATGTTCTCTATGGGAGCCGTAGAAGAAATAAGTATCGGAATTTTATTCTCAACATGTATTCGCTTAAATGTTATATTCTCCATTACGGGAGCCTTGGCGCCCTTATAATAGCTGTGCGACCAGTTGTCGTCATCAAAATGAAGCGAAAAGGCGCACTCTCTTTTCTTTTTGAGGTATATATTGTCAAATTCGATATTTCTGCATCCGCAGCTGTAAATTGCCTCGTCCTGTACCTTTACCCATTTTATTTCGTCCAGAATTTTTTCCGTTTCGGAAAATGAGGGAGCGGTTTTGGAGATATATTCTTTTCCGTCGGGCTTTAAAAATGCACGATAAAGCTTTCCGTCCGATACAACCGTATCGGAATTGCGGATAACCATATTTTCGTGCCAATCCACCCATGCGCCGCCGAGCATACGGCAAAAATATCCCGTTGTATGCTCCGCCGCCATATCAGTGCAATTTTCTATACGTCCGTTTTCAATCCAGCCGAGCTGCGGATTTGAAATTGCGTAATCGTGCGCATTTAAGGCAATTGGGTCATCAAAAGTCTTAAACTCGCAGTTTCTTATAACAAAATTTTCTCCCCGTCCGAGGTGAACTCCGTCTTTCATACCCTCGATTTTGCAGTTTTCAATCGTCAAATCCGAAAATGTGCATATATGAAGCGCAAAATATGACGGAGGCAAATCATAAACCTCAAAACCTTCAATGACTGCATTTTTGACATAAAAAAGCGAAACGTGTCCCCTAAGACCGTTTATAAATTCATCTTTATTTACAGAGTATTTGCCGTCGTCAATGCCGCCCGTGATTAACTTAAGACCTATGATTTTGATATTTTCGTTATATGTATGACTGTATGCGCCTTCGTTTATAAAGACATAGCTTATACCGTTTTTTGAATCGGTACGTTTTATATAAACCTCTTCCCCGAAAATTAGGGTTGTATTGCTTTTTAAAATAACGGCGTCCGAAATTTCATATGTACCTTTTTTCATGATGCGGATTTCTCCGCCGTTTTCGCACGCCTTATTCAGAGCGGCAGAATTTTCGTCGGCACATTTTTCGGAAGAAAACCCGAAATCTTCTGCGTTTAATGCGTTTTGCATTTTTCTGTATTGCCGCTCCTTTCATTTTTGTACATTATTTATATTATACATTATATACCCAAAAAAGTCAACACTTTGAACCAAATTTTTTTGTTTTTTATTTGACATAATCCCCGAAATATGTTATAATAAGCCGAAGTATATTTTAGGAGATTTTCAGTTTGGAATATTTAAAACAATTTTTTATAATAGCCGCAATTTCCTTTTTGGGCGAAATTATGAATAAGTATATACCTCTTCCCGTGCCTGCGAGCATTTACGGACTTGTAATAATGCTTTTGCTTCTTATGACGGGAATTTTACCTTTGAAAAGCGTGAAAAAGGCAAGCGATTTTCTTATAAAAATTATGCCCGTTATGTTTATTGCACCCGCTGTCGGACTTATGGAATGTACGGCGGAAATATCGGAATATTTTCTCCCGTTTGTTATGATAACGCTGATTTCAACGGTTATAACCATGGGTCTTACGGGGCTTACGGCAGAACTCATCATAAAGCATAAGGAGAAAAAATAAAATGAAAGATTTTTTATTAAATTCACTGTATTTCGGTTTGACGGTGAGTGTCGGAACATATTTTATCGGAATGAAGCTGAAAAAGCGTTTTAAGCTTGCCATATTCAATCCGCTTTTGGTTTCTGCCGTTTTAACGGTAATTATACTCAGCGTTTTCAAAATCGATTTTCAAACGTATAACGAAAGCGCAAAATATATAACATATCTTTTGACACCCGCAACGGTCTGCCTTGCCGTTCCGCTTTATGAACAGCTTGAGCTTTTAAAGAAAAATTTATTCGCCGTTTTGATTTCTATTTTTGCGGGTGTTATGACAAGCGCCGTTTCGATACTTCTTATGTGTATTCTTTTCAAAATGGATAAAACCTGGTATATAACGCTTTTGCCGAAATCCATCACCTGCGCCATGGGAATAGGCGTTTCGGGCGAACTGGGCGGAATTGAAACAATAACGGTTGCCGCAATAGTTTTTACGGGAATATTCGGAAATATTGCCGCTGATTTTATACTTAAGCTTTTTAGGGTTAAAAATCCTATTGCCAAGGGTCTTGCTTTGGGAACGTCCGCCCATGCGATAGGCACTTCAAAGGCTCTCGAATATGGAGAAACCGAGGGTGCAATGTCGGGACTTGCCATAGCCGCCGCAGGGCTTAT
>USLP01000118.1 GCA_900555525.1 uncultured Eubacteriales bacterium | reverse complement strand
GATAAGGCGGAATACCCTGTATATGCGCAGAAAACCGCTGACAGTGTTGCAAGCGGCGAATGTGAAAGAGGAATTCTCATCTGCGGTACGGGTATCGGTATTTCAATTGCGGCGAATAAGGTGAAGGGAATACGTGCGGCGGCTTGCTCCGAGCCTTTTTCGGCAAAAATGTCAAGAGTTCACAACAACTCGAATATTTTGGCTATAGGCGCACGTGTTGTCGGTTCGGAACTTGCAAAAATGATAGTAAGAGAGTGGCTGTCTGCGGAATTTGAAGGCGGACGCCATCAGGAGAGGATAGACCAGATTACGGCGATAGAAAATGAAAAAAAGTTATATTAAGGGGTATAAAATTTGAAAACTGCACTCATTACGGGCGCAAGCGGAGGAATAGGCGGCGCAATTGCAAAAAAGTTAAATGCCGACGGCTTTTTTGTGCTTCTTCATGCCTATCAAAACCGTAGCGCCGTTATAGATTTAAAAAATAAGCTTAACGAAAACGGAGTAAACGCATGGGAATACGTTTGCGACATTTCAAATTATGCGCAGGTGGAAAGAATGTTTTCGGAAATAAACCTTCTTTACGGGGGGGTTGACGTCCTTGTGAACAATGCGGGCATTTCGCAGATAAAACCGTTTACGGATATAACGTATAACGACTGGACGGAATTGATAGACGTGAATTTGACAGGTATGTTCAATACGTGTCATTTCGCCGTCCCCGAAATGATAAAACGAAAAAACGGGAGAATTATAAACATTTCTTCCATGTGGGGAATCACGGGTGCATCGTGCGAAACGCACTACAGCGCATCGAAGGCGGGCGTTATCGGCTTTACAAAGGCTCTCGCCGCCGAGCTTGCTCCGTCGGGCATTACCGTAAACTGCGTTGCCCCCGGTATGATTGAAACAAAAATGAACAGCGAGCTCACCGAAGATGAAACAAAGGAATTTACGGACACAATCCCGATGGAACGGCAGGGAACACCCGATGACGTTGCGAACGCCGTTTCCTTTTTGGCGCAGGACGGCTCAAATTATATAACGGGTCAGGTCATAAGCCCCAACGGCGGTTTGGTAAGATAAAAAATTTTTTTGAGGTGGAGTATGGCTTTTTATGACTGGAACAAAGACGGAAAAAACAATAATACGGATAATTATATAGAAAATGAAATTTATAAAAAATGCAGTGTCGGAGGAGCAGGAAAGTCAAATATCGGCGCAGTATGCATTACTGTTGTTTCATTGTTTGCAGTTGCCGGAATTTCAAGTAATTTTGACCTGAAAAAAGCTGTATTTATTATTGTTTCTATAGTTGTAATAAGTGTTGTAACGGTATTTATTTCTACTTTTTTTAATTAATATTTTTGGGAGGGCAACATAAAAAGCAAAATTCAGCTTTCGGCTCACTTCGCATACACAAGACCTATAAGATTTACTCTGCCGTACGTATTGATGACGATTTTAAATCTGTCCTTGATATAGAAGAATTTCTTACAAAATAGCCCCCGAAAGTTATTTTATACTATTCAATGCTTATCGGGGGAGTTTTTTGTTATCTTTTAATATCGGGGGTTAGCTGAACCATGTTGCCGCCGTCGACGGTAAGTTCTGCACCCGTTGCGTTTTTGGATTCGTCGCTTCCGAAGTACCATACGGCATTGGCGATGTCCGAAAAGTCGGCAATGTCGCCTATTGGGGTATAGTTGGAAAGAGCGTTTTTGCAGTCATTGTAATTTGTTTCCCAGCGTACGGTTTTTATCATTCCCGGAAGTACGCAGTTTGAACGTATTCCGTATTTTCCCAAGTCCACCGCAAGGCATCTCGACATTCCCAAAATCGCGCTTTTGGACGAGCTGTAGGCACATCTTTGGGGAACCGCACGGTACGCCGTGTTGGAATTTACGAACACAATCGAACCTTTTTTCTTTTCTTTCATCTGCAAAGCCGCTTCTCTTGCAAGCATAAAATTCCAAAATACGTTTGTTTTGTATACGTCCTTAAAATCCTCAATCGAAACGCTTAATGTATCTTGACCGATACCTAAATTTGCAGCGTTAAGAACGAGCGTATCAAGCAGATAGCCCATGTTTCTTATATCTGTGAAAACAGCCTTAACGTTTTCTTCGCAGCCTATCTCCGTTTTATAGCCTTTTGCGAAAATGCCGAATTTATCATGAAGCTTTTGCGCCGCATTTACGGCATTTTCCTCATTTCTGCTTCCGATAAAAACGTCATACCCCTCTTTTGCGAAACGTTCGGCAATTGCATATCCCGTACCCGAAGCCGCTCCCGTTATAAAAACCGATTTATTCATTTGTATATTCCTTTCAAAAATAAAATTTTGTTTTTGGCGGGCGTATATCTGTCAGCGCGCCCGTATAATGCCTTAAAGTGTGAGGTTTGTACGGATGGTTCAGGCATTCTTTCTCATTTATTTCTATTCCGAGTCCTGCTTTGTCGGGGATTTTTATAAATCCGTCATGATATAAGAGCTGTTCGTTTGTTATATCGCATCTGTAGTCAACATCGGAATACATGATTTCCAAAATTGAAAAATTCGGGCAGCTTGCCGCAAGCTGAAGCGTTGCCGCATTTGCGACAGGTCCCGACGGATTATGCGGTGCAAACGGTATGTATCGGCTTTCCGCCTCGGCTGCTATTTTTTTAAGCTCCGAAATTCCGCCTGCATGGCTTATGTCGGGCTGAATGTAATCCGCCGCCATTTTGTCAATCATATCCTTATAATCCCACCGTGTATAAAGACGTTCGCCTGCCGCAATCGCAATGGGGGAGCGTTCTTTAACCTCTTTTAATGCGTCAAGATTGTCGGGCGGAACGGGTTCTTCAAAAAACATAGGTCTAAACGGCGCAAGCTCATGTGCGATTTTTACGGCGGTCGGAATATTAAAGCGTCCGTGACCTTCAATCAGCAAATCAACATCGTTTCCGACTACTTCACGTACCTTTGCGACACATTCGACAGCGGCATTCAATTCCTTGTTTGATATTTCGAGATACGCTTTTCCGAAAGGATCCCATTTCATAGCCGTAATTCCTCTTTTTACGGCATCACTCGCTTTTTTTGCAAATTCGTCGGGTGTTTTTGCACCCGAAAACCAACCGTTTACATATATGCGCACTTCATCGTTTACTTTTCCGCCCAAAAGCTGATAAACAGGGACGTTAAGCGCTTTTCCGAGTATATCCCATAGCGCCGTTTCAACAGCGGAAAGAGCCGACATCAAGACAGCGCCGCCTCGCCAATAAGCGTCTCTGTAAATCGAGTGCCAATGCTTTTCTATCTGAAACGGATTTTTTCCGATAAGATATTCCCTTATATGTTCAATTGCCCCAAAAAGAGCTTTTTCCTTATATTCGAGAGTTGCTTCTCCCACGCCGTCAATGCCCTCGTCCGTATAAACTTTAACAAATACCCAGTTTGTGCGAAAGCAGTCAACAGCAAATACTTTTATATCTTTAATCTTCATAATCAAACACTCTAACATAGTCAACGACAAATTCATCGCCGACAGCTCTTTTCGCTTCTTCGGTCGGGGCAAGTTCCTTTTGCCTGTAGCCGTTTACCTCCGTTGAAAGAAGTATAAACTGCGGTATTTTTGAAACGGGGGCGCTTACATGACCGTCCTCCTTGCCGTCAACGTAAAACGTATAGCCTTCGGGCGTCCACAACATTCCGAATGTGTGAAATTCATCCAAGGAAATATCCATACCGGTTCCTGCATCCGCTTGTGGTCATCGCCGTAGCCGTTGTAATGGTTGCAGTGCTGTATTATCTTTCCCGGCACGAAGCTTTCAAATATATCATTTTCAACACCTGCGATTTCGGGATTATCACACCATCCGATAATCGGAGACTGAAGCCAGAATGCCGACCACCAGCCGGGCTTTTTTTGCAGCTTGCATCTGCACTCATAGTAACCGTAGGTATGCAGAAATTTGTGCTTTTGGAATTTTCCGATAGGCCATATAAGACCGCCGCCCCAGCAGTCCTCTTTTGCGGTTTCGGCGTCCATATAGTTATAACCCGTTTGTATCTGTGATGAACAGATTTCGCCGTTTTTTTCGTAAATCTTGAAAACTGCGTGCGAATTTCCGTCTATTATAACACCCTCGTCGTCCCATGTTCTGTGGCGACGACCCATCATGTAAAGACGGTAATCCCATTTCGTGCGGTCAAGCTCCGTGCCGTCAAATTCATCATTCCAAACAAGCTTCCACTTTTTGCCGTCGGGAAGCAAAGACGGTTCGTGATTTTCAACATTGTATTTTTGCATTTTTTGAAATTCTCCCGTGTTTTTGTTTTTTCTTATATTATATCAGAAATAAGCCTAATTTTAAAGTCCGAAAATATTTTTCCGATACTGTTAATTTCGGTCTTGACAACAGGGCGTGAGTGTGGTATAATATAATATCAAGGAAATGAGGGTAGGCATATCGGGTTCAACTTACGTATGCCTAATCCCCACGAAAGCGAGGGAAAGTTATGAAGAATTTTGTAATTACAATTTCGAGAGGATACGGAAGCGGCGGAAAGATAATAGGAGAATCGCTTGCGAAACAGCTTGGCGTGAAGTGCTACAACAGAGAGCTTCTTTATATGGCGTCTGAGGAAAGCGGTATAAATGAAGAAATTTTCGCCAAAAATGACGAAAAAGTTCCCTCATATAACTTTTTGAGACCGCTGCCGAAGAAAAAACCCGTTGTGGGCGATGTGATACCGCCCGACAGCAAGTATTTTGTATCGGAGGAAAACCTTTTCAGATACAGTGCGCTTATTATAAGAAAGCTTGCCGAGAGGGAATCCTTTGTTGTGATAGGCAGAGCGGCGGACTATGTTTTGGAGGGGCATCCCAATCTTGTGAGTGTGCATATTCACGCTCCGCATGACGCTTGCGTAAAAACTGTCATGGATATGTTTTCCGTTTCGGAAAAGGAAGCGAAAACTCGTATACGCACAAAGGACAGGGAACGCAGTGAGTATTATAAATATTACACAGGCTCAAAATGGGATTCGCCCGATAATTATGACCTTATTTTAAACAGTGAAAAAATAGGCTGGGATAACTGCGTTAAGCTTATTTCCGACTATACAAAAATGAAAATAGGCGATTAGCATACTTTTTCAAAATATTTTCCGTCTGTGAAAACGGTGAAATCGGTATACGATTTATACGTATCGGGCGGAAGCAGGAGAGCTTTTTCCATAGCTTTAAGGATGAGAGAAATGCAGATATAGCGATTGCCTCTTCCGCGTGATTTTAACCCTAAACCCAAAAACAGCGCCTCCAAAGCGTCATATTTCAGCGTGGTGGACTTTTGAAGCTCTTCGGTTATTATGTATTTCTGGCAGTCGGTTATTTCGTTTTTGTAGCGATAAATATCAACGTCGCAAAGGCTGTAGCCGAAGGTGTGTATGCTTGCGGGG
>USLP01000117.1 GCA_900555525.1 uncultured Eubacteriales bacterium | reverse complement strand
GGCTTCAAAGGCAACGCCTGTCGGCGCTGTGGCGCAGTTTGTCGCGTCGGGTAAGCGCATTAAGAAAAAAGACCTCGGAATGATTGCCATGAGCTACGGCTACGTATATGTTGCGCAGATTGCCATGGGCGCAAGTCAGGTGCAGACCTTAAAGGCATTGCGTGAGGCGGAGCAATATAAAGGTCCGTCGCTTGTCATTGCATATGCGCCGTGTATAAATCACGGCATAAAGGGCGGACTTTCGTGTGCGCAGATACAAGAAAAAAGGGCTGTAGAATGCGGCTACTGGCATCTTTACAGATACAATCCCGACTTAAAGGCGGAGGGCAAAAATCCGTTTACGCTCGATTCAAAGGAGCCGACAGCGTCGTTTTTGGATTTTCTTCATTCCGAGGTGCGCTATACTTCGCTTGAACGGGCATACCCCGACACCGCAAAAGAGCTTTTCAAAAAGGCGGAGCAAGCGGCAAAGGAAAGATACCAAACTTTGGCACACAGGAGTTGAACCCGATATGCCTCTATATTGTGTTCAGCTCCCGTGTGCCCATGTAAAACTCTCAAAATAAAATATGGGCAGAACCAAGATTCTGCCCATATTTTTAACATATCTGCGTTATAAACATATCACGGATTAAAAGACCGTTTCCGCCGACAAATTCAAGCTCGGTAATCTCACTGTTAAAAGTAATCTCCTGTGTAAAATTCGTTTGCGAGCCGTCCGTACCTTTTAAGGTCAGCGGTATTTTCTCGCACTGTGTTTGAAGCGTTATAATATTCTGCGAAAGAACCGAAGAATTAAGGCAATATATAAGGTTAAATTCGTAACGTCCTTTGGGAAGTCTTACATAAATTTTTCCCGTTACATTTTCATATTTGCCTGCAAATTTTCTGTTGTCGCCGCTGTATTCGTAAATATCCTCTTTGCGGTCAAAAACAGGCATATCCATAAGCACACGGCAAATATTTTTTGCATTTCTTTGAAGCTCTCCCACGGTTATAAATCCGTTTTCAAGGCTTTCCTTTAAGTTATCGGCATTAAATTCCGCGCTCGATACAACCATAAAAACATCATTCTGCGCTTTTGACATTTCGGCAATATTTTCACGGCTTCCCTCTTCATCGGTTTTCTTTCTGATAAGCGGCCACCAATCGGTCATAACCATTCCGTTAAAGCCCCATTCGTCTCGCAAAACAGTTGTATTAAGGTCATAGCTTGCGGCGGCGCTTATTCCGTTAATAAGGTTATAAGACGTCATTATATATTTAACTTTTCCCGATTTTACCGCCATTTCAAACGGCTTTAAATATATTTCACGCAGAGCCCTTTCCGAAACGACTGAATCGAGAACAAGCCTTTTTAATTCCTGCTCGTTGCATATAAAATGCTTAATAACCGCTGATGTTCCCATAGTGGAAAGTCCGCTGCAAATCGCATCGGCAAACGCTCCCGTAAGATACGGATCCTCCGAAAAATATTCAAAGTTTCTTCCGTTTAGGGGAGTTCTGTGAATATTTATTCCGGGTCCCAAAAGCGCGTCTATATTATATGCGATAAGCTCCTTGCTTTCTTCTTTGAAAAGCTCTTCCGTAAGCTCAGTGTTCCAGGAGGAGGATATACAAGTTCCGTTGGGAAGGCTTGTAGCCTTCGCTCCGTTATCAAGTCTTAAGCCCGACGGTCCGTCCGTACAGCACCCTATCGGTATGCCAAAATCAAAAAGGCGTTTCGTTACACCGCCGAAAGCGCACGCAGTACCCGGAGTAACCTTGGGGCTGTTCATTCCCTCGCCCCTTGATATACACATAAGGTCATCTTCCTTAAGCTGTGCGATAAATTCGTCAATGCTGTTTCTGCCTTTCTTGACATCTCTTAATTTTATTCCCTTATCTCCTGTTATTTCAAGGCTTTCGGGACGATTATCGTTTATTCTTTTTTCAAGGTCATATGCACGGGTCGGCACTTCTTCATAAGAAATTTTATCATTTTCCCTCTTTATTCTGTTAAAGCTTTTTTGAGGAGCAAGAGCGGAGGATAGCTTTTCTACGATAATAGTTTCTTTATTTTCGTATGTACCGGCTTTTTCGGCATCACGCACATTGTTTCCAACATATATTTCATAGCTTCCCTTTTCCAAAATATACGAGAATTTATATTCGCCGTAATCACAATAAGTTTTCATCTCAAAAATCGGAAATGAAAGCGTAAGCGTTTGAGTTTCTTCGGGGCTTAAAAGCTTTGTTTTCGCAAACGCTACAAGCTCTCTTTCAGGGCGTCCCATGTAACCCTGCGGCGCTTTTACATAAACCTCGATAACTTCCTTGCCGCTCATTTTTCCTATATTTTTTACGCTCGCCGTTATATAAATATTTTCGCCATCGTTTCTCACATCTTCCGTTTTTATTTCAAAATAGGTATAAGACAAGCCGAAGCCGAACGGATATAAAACCTCGTCCTTGGCGAACGTTTCAAAATAGCGGTAGCCTACGTATATATCCTCCTCATACAAATCAAAAACTTCGTTTCCGAAATTTTTCATTGCGGGGTATTTTTCCAAATCCTTCATTATGGTATCGGGAAGCTTTCCGCTCGGAGATACGCGACCCGATATAATTTCCGCGGCGGCGCTTCCGCCCTCCATACCGCCCTGCCAGATATACATAACGGACGGAACGTCAAGTTCGCTCACCCATGTCATATCGATTATGTTTCCGACATTTAAAAGAACGCTTACCTTATTAAAATATTTTCTTACGTTTTTAATAAGCAAATATTCCGAATCGGTAAGATAATAGCTCCCTTTTGCGGCAGAGTTGTCTTTATCCTCGCCTGCTGTTCTTCCTATAACGATAATCGCTTTTTGCGATATTTCGCCCGCTCTTTTTATATGTTCTTCGTCTATATCCATTTCCTTTTGAAACCACGGTTCCTGCGCCCAGCCCTCTCCCTTATCAAAAGGATTTTCCTTAATCCAATCACGATAAATATTTTCAAGCTCTTCATTTATCCTTACATATTTTTTCAGGGAATCGGTGATATTTGTTACATATTCAACATTAACCATACCTCCGGAGCCTGTTCCGCTTTTCACATAGTCAAACTGTGTTCTGCCGAAAACGGAAACAATCTCGTCTTTTAAAACGGGAAGCACATTTCCGTCGTTTTTAAGTAAAACCGCACCTTCGCAGGCAACAGCTTTTGCAAGGCTTGCAACCTCTTTTACAGGCATTTTTTTTGTAATCATATTTTCCTCCGCATTAAAATTTGAATTTATTGAAACAAAGAACAGGCAGCTGCGTATCGCCGTCAATTATAATATTTTTGGGGTCTTCTCCGTATTGACAGCTTGCCATTGCTCCGTTTCCTACATTTTCGGAAAGCGTAACCGTTATTTCATTTTTATCGATTTCATATGACGCAACCTCTTTTATGCCGTTTTCATCCTCAACTCTTACGGGCAAATCAATCGGCGCAACCGAAAAAGCGTCAAGCGAGCTTTCAACATTTTTGAAAATAAGCTTGATTTTATTATCTCCGATTTTCTCGATTTTTTCTATATCGGGCGCTTTAAAAGCGTGTTGCTTGTGATAAATAACGTCAAGCGCAAGCTCCGCCGTTCTTTCGCCGAGCATACGGTTTGACATAACGCTGTTATGTATCGCGTCCGACATTGCTGACAAATCAATTGTCGGAATAACGTATAAATCGTTTATATGTTCGGGCATTCTGCGCTGAATTTCTCTTATTTGGCTGTAGCCCTCGCGCGAAATTTCAACGTGGGCATAATCGCGAAGTCTGTTAAGCTGGAATGTAATAACAGGAATTTTGTCATCTCCGAAAATACTGCGTGTTTCCGAAACAAAGCGTTTAAATTCCTGCGTATAGTCTCCGTCAAAGCCGTCCGTCGCTTCGGTACAGCCCTGATACCAAAGAATACCTTTAATTTTATCGATTCCGTTTATTAATTTTTTCATCTGCTTAAAGCAATTACCTTCGGGAACCCATGACATAAGCGGTGAGCCGCCGACAGCTGTCGGAATAAGCCCAACGGGATAACCGAGCTTTTTTGAAAGCAGCTTTCCGAACGAAATGAACGGGCTGTAGCTCTGACCGTCAAGCGGCTGCGAAGCAACATTCCAAACATTCTGCGAATACATACGAACGTTTAAGTCAATCGGCTCATTAAAATAACCTCTCGACCAACCCACAGCATTGCTCTGACCTGTGATTAAGTATATATCGCCGACCGCTACATGGTATATGTTTGCGTTTCCGTCCCAGAAATAATCCTTAAAAATAAGCCGTCTTTTCAGAGTATATAACCCTCCCAAGGGGATATTTTCAATTTCGCATTTGAATTTTCCGTTTTCTAAATTCTGCGCTTTTACATATTCCGTTACGGGTCTGCCTTCTTCTTCGTCCGTAAAACAAAATTCAACGCCCAAAAAATCGGCGCTTGCTTTTTTTTCTTCATCTGTTACGGGATTAATAAGCCACTCGTCAACCGTACCGCGAAACGATACCTTGCCGACCCCATTTTCCTGCTGTATTATCTGCCAGCTCGAAAGTCCTTCTATTTTCATGCTTATAATCATTCCCTTCCATGTCCTTAAAGCACACAAAATTCAAATTGATTATATCATATACTGTTGCTTTTGTCAAGCTTTTTAACTTTAATTCATAATAAAAGCCCCCATATTAAAACGGGGGCAAGGAGAAAAACTTTAGAATTTATAATCGCACAAATAAATTCCAAAGATTGCGGGAAATAACGGCACTATTTCCCACATATATAATTATACAACATATTTTTAAGAAAATCAAGTAATTTTACAAAAAATTTTAATTAAATTTCAAGTTTTCCTTTGAAATCATACCTATTGCATACGGTGAAAGCTTATGATATTTTAAATCATAGTCATTTTCGGAATAAAGCATTACCGTATCGGGAACACCGACATACTCCAAAAATTCCTTATACGGCTTACTCTCGGAGGTATTCAGCAAAACAGAGCAGCCGTTAAGCTTTTCAAGGTATTCGTCCATAAAATCTCCGCTGTCGGAAATATAGAGCTTTTCTTTTCCGTATTCGATTTTTGTATATATAAGCCTGTCATAGTCAAATTTTATGCTGATATTCATTCCTTTTACGCTTCTTATAAGCTCGTCCTCGGAATAATAATTTATATAATCCGCTTTTTCGCCGTCGGAAATGCTTTCGGACGCAATAATTTCTTTTATCTTATAATTCTTTCTTATTTTGTCCGTAAGCTTTTTATCTGTCTTTTTCGTCATTATCCACAGGTCAACGGCTTCATTTTCACGCAATGCGGATGATGAAGCGTAATAATACAAGTCGGCAGGCGAGCCGATAATAACATGATGTGCGTTTTTGCTTATAATAACGCTTTCGCATGAATCATAGCCCAAAAATGTGATACAGGCACGGTTTTCACACATCGGAGGCACG
>USLP01000116.1 GCA_900555525.1 uncultured Eubacteriales bacterium | reverse complement strand
TAATCGCCCCGCAAAAAACAAGCAGGCAATCTCGCAAAGACCCGCCAATGCGGAAAGAGAGCCCAGCACCGCCGTAGCAAGTGCGGAAACGATACGGTTTGCCTTAATCTGCGGAACAAAATCCGCAAAAAAATCAATAACAACCGTTATGCATAAAAGAGCCGACAAAAGCACTCCGCTGTAATTCGCATTTTCGCACAGCACAATATAAAATACCGACGGAATGTAAAAAGCAAGGCAAAGAAGGTCCTCCTCCAAATCTTCACCCTCCGCACTTCCTCTGTTTTTCACAAGCGCACCCGAAAAAAGCGTTTTTATAAGCTGAATTACTTTTTCATGGTAGCACAGCAAAACACCAAAAAAAATTCCGAAATACACGGCAGACACCGCACCGAACGAAACAAACGAATCATTCCCCGACACGGACGTATTGACTTTTTGCCAAAATACCAAATGACCGCTTAAAGACACGGGAAAGGTTCCGAGCGCTCCTCCGAATATTCCCGTTAAAATACAATATAAAGTATTCATATTAAAATTCCCTTTTTTAGATATAAAATTATTATACTATAATTCTTCCGAAAAATCAAGTTTTTTTGAAAATAAAATTTTATATATAAATATATATGTAAATTAATTATACAATCAAATTTATTATTTGTCAACTATTTTAGCTTAAATGATTGACATTTTTTTATATTTATGGTAAAATAATAAAATAGGTTATCGAAAGGACTGATACAGGATTGGCAAACGTAAAAATTACCGTTCCCAAAGGAACAAAAGATATATTGCCGCAGGAAAGCCGTAAATGGCAGTATATAGAAGAAAAATTGCGGCATTTGTGCGACGTTTTTAATTTTCGTGAACTGCGCACTCCCGTTTTTGAGCATACGGAGCTTTTTCAAAGAGGGGTCGGAGATACGACGGACGTTGTTACAAAAGAAATGTATACATTTACCGATAAGGGCGGAAGAAGCGTTACATTACGTCCCGAAGGCACTGCGGGAATTGCAAGAAGCTTTGCGGAAAACAGTATGCACGCAGGCATACTTCCCCAAAAGCTGTATTATATAATTTCCTGCTTCCGTTATGAAAAACCGCAGGCGGGAAGATTGAGAGAATTTCACCAATTCGGTACGGAAATAATGGGCTCATCGTCATATCATTCCGATGTTGAGGCTATTATGCTTGCCGACAGGATATTCAAAGAATTTAATATTAAAAATATTACGCTTAATCTTAATAACATAGGATGTAAAAATTGCAGAACGGAATACAACAAAAAGCTTATCGCATTTTTGGAGGATAAAAAAGACTCGCTTTGCGATACTTGCAAGGAAAGAATGTATAAAAATCCGATGCGTATATTCGACTGCAAAAGCGAAATATGCCAATCGGTAATCAAAGACGCTCCGATGATATACGATTGCGTATGCGATGAATGTAAAGAGCATTTTAAGGGTGTTACCGACAGCCTGGACGCACTCGGAATAGAATACAAAATCGATAAAAAAATCGTAAGAGGTCTTGATTACTACACAAAAACCGTATTTGAATTTGTTTCGGATAACATCGGCGCACAGGGTACGGTTTTGGGCGGCGGACGGTATGACGGACTTATAAGCGAAATAGGCGGTCATGACGCTCCCGGAATAGGCTTTGCAATGGGTCTTGAAAGATTATTACTGCTTTTGGGCGATAATTTCGCACAGGAATACCCTGCTCCTACGGTTTTCATTATACCGATAGGAGAAAAAGCGCAGAAAAAAGCTTTGGAAGCTGTATTTTCACTGCGAAACGACAATATAAATGCCGAGCTAGACTTAAACGCACGTTCCGTTAAGGCACAGATGAAATATGCGGACAAGCTGAAAGCGAAATATACGCTCGTTATCGGTGATTACGAGTTGGAAAACAATTGTTTCACTGTAAAAAACATGGAAACAGGCGTTCAAAACGAAGGTATGCTCGATGAAATACTTTATTTTTTAAAGGAGGAATCTAAAAATGGCTGAACAGCTGAACGGTTTTAAAAGAACCAACTACACAAATGACATTGACAGGTCATATATAGGAAAAGAAGTTAAGGTTACGGGCTGGGTAAACAAGCAAAGAGATATAGGCTCGCTCATATTTATTGATTTGAGAGACAGAACGGGACTTATACAGATTGTGTTTGACGAAACGATGACACCGGAACTTACAAAGAAAGCGAAAACGGTTCACAGCGAATACGTTTTGGCGGTAACCGGAACGGTAAGAGAAAGAAACGGAGCATTTAACCCCAACTTAAAAACAGGTGAAATTGAAATTATTGCGTCCGAGCTGAAAATTCTTTCCGTATCGGAGCCGACACCTTTTGTAATTTCCGACGATGTGAATGCAAACGACGCATTAAGGCTTAAATACCGTTATCTTGATTTGAGACGTCCCGAAATGCAGAAAAATATTATGCTTCGCCACAGAGTTTCAAAAATCGCAAGAGACTACTTTGACGAAAACGGATTTTTGGAAATTGAGACGCCGTATCTGCAAAAATCAACTCCCGAAGGTGCAAGAGACTATCTCGTTCCGAGCAGGGTTCATCCCGAAAAATTTTATGCACTTCCGCAGTCTCCGCAGCTTTACAAACAGCTCCTTATGCTGAGCGGTTTTGACAGATATTTTCAGATTGCACGCTGTTTCAGAGATGAAGACTTGAGAGCGGACAGACAGCCGGAATTTACACAGATAGACTTGGAAATGTCTTTCGTTGAAGCGGAAGATGTTATGACGGTAAATGAGGGATTTTTGAAAAGAGTTTTCAAGGAAGTTTTGGACGTTGATGTTAAAACTCCGTTTATGCGCCTTAACTACAATGAAGCTATGGAGCGTTTCGGCTCCGATAAGCCCGATAACCGTTTTGGGCTTGAGCTTGTAAATATCTCCGACATTGTAAAAGATATTGAATTCACAGTGTTTTCCTCAGCATTATCGGCAGCGTAAGAGCCATAAACGGCAAGGGCTTGGGAGCAAAGCTTTCAAGAAAAGAAATTGACGCTCTTTCGGAGCTTGCAAAAACATACGGCGGAAAAGGTCTTGCGTATATAGTTATAAATGCCGACGGAAGCGTTAAGTCTCCGATTGCCAAATTTATGACTGAAGAAAAAATGAAAGAAATAACTGACAAAATGAATGCTGATGCAGGCGATATCATACTTATTTCCGCTGACAAAACAAGCACGGTATTTACGGTTTTGGGAAGCTTAAGATGTCATCTTGCAAAGAAATTTGATTTGTATGACAAAAAATCCTTCTCGTTTTTATGGGTTACAAACTTCCCTCTTTTGGAATACTCCGAAGAAGAAGGCAGATATGTTGCGATGCACCATCCGTTCACATCTCCGCTTGACGAGGACCTCCCCAAGCTTGATACCGCACCCGGTGAGGTAAGAGCAAAAGCATATGATATTGTTTTAAACGGCTTTGAACTCGGCGGCGGAAGCATCAGAATACATGATACAGCTTTGCAGGAAAAAATGTTTGAAGTTTTGGGATTTACTAAAGAGGACGCTTACAACCGTTTCGGATTTCTTATGAATGCGTTCAGATTCGGACCTCCTCCCCACGGCGGAATGGCATACGGCTTGGACAGACTTTGTATGCTCATGACGTACGGCGATTCCATAAGAGATGTTATAGCTTTCCCGAAGGTTCAAAATGCTTCGGAATTAATGACAAACGCTCCCGACTTTGTATCGGAAAAACAGCTTGCAGAGCTTAACATTAAATGTATTGCTCCCGATAAAAAATCGGAATAACACGCTTTTATAAATATTTTTAAAAAAATTGCAAAAAACACTTGACAATCAAAGAAAAATGTGGTATATTATTTAAGTACAATATTGAAAGAAGAAGCTATCCGCTTCTCACCCTATGACTTATTTATGTTTTCGGGTTATTTACGAACATATTTCTTTGTATGTTTTTTCAGAGCGGATGGTATCCGCTCTTTTTTATTGAAACGGCAGGGCTGATGCGGCATAAAGTGAAAGCTGTATGCATTGCCGCAAAATATGCCAAAGCCGAATTTATTATGTTAGGGGTGCTTTTTTATCAGCGTCAAGGAATTACCAATCAATGAGGAAATCAAGGAAAAGGAAGTTAGAGTTGTTGCTCCCGACGGTTCACAGCTCGGTATTTTAGACATTCATTCCGCAGTTTCGGAGGCGGAAAAAAGAAATCTCGATTTAGTGATGATTTCTCCCAAAGCTGTGCCTCCCGTATGCCGTATAATGGATTACGGAAAGTATAGGTTTGAACAAACAAAAAAAGAAAAAGAAATCAAGAGAAAAAAAGGAAAGAGAAACTGCAAGTGATAATAGTATGCCTACTAATGATTTAAATATGATGAATCAAGGTATGGATATGAATTATAATGCAATGAATCAAAATATGAATATGGGCTATAATGGTATGATGATGAATCAAAACCTTAATGACATGATGAGCCATAATACTGATAATATGATGAATAATAACATGTTAAACAATAATATGATGATGAATAATCAAGATCTGAATATGTCAAATAATATGGCACAGAATATAAATCAAAATATGAATACGATGGAGAATATGCCTGAAAGTATGAATAATAATATGAATCAAGGTGTAAATTCAAATATAAATACAATGGGAATAAACATGAATAATAATTTTGAAAATAATCCTAATGTAACAAATAATGCACCTGAAGTAAATCAAAATATGAATAGTAATGATTCTTTCTTTATTCCAGCTTCAGAGCAGACACCAAAATTTGAACCAAGAGAGGTATCAATACCAAAACCTGTTGAACCAACACCAATATTAAATAATGGAATAAATAGCGGTGTAGCTCCTGTTACAGAACCAAGAGAGGTACCAAGTATGCAAAGTAGCATACCAAATCCTATGCCTAGTGTAGCACCACAAATGACAGTACCTACACCAGAACCAATGCAAAATTCTATTTCAGAGGCAACTACTGGTGTTCAAATGGGTGGAGTTACTCCAACACCAATACCAAATACTATGCCACAAATGGCAGGACCAAGTGTAATACCAAATGTTAATATTCCTAGTGCTCCAGTAGTAGAGCCAATGAATCAAGCAAATACAAACAATATGCCAAATAATATGATAAATAATGTTCCAAATGGTGTTCCTAATACAATGCCAAATATGAATCAAATGCCACAGGAGCCAGTAAACAATATGAATGGTTATACCAATAATTTAGTGCAGGGTGGATCAAACTTTGTAATGAATGGTAATGTACCGAATAATCAAAATAATGGTAATTGGAATCTATAAGATTTAGTTAATCTAAATCCTTTCTATCTTAAGGAGGTATTTAAATGAATTATGATGATGATAAAAAATTAGAAAATGTTACACCATATAGGGCTACTGGTAATTTAAATACCGCAATTAGTAATCCTAGTATAGATATAAATGATACTATGGATGTTAATAT
>USLP01000115.1 GCA_900555525.1 uncultured Eubacteriales bacterium | reverse complement strand
TTTGCTGACACACCTGATGTATTGTCTCAGAAAAAATAGACCTGGATTTTTTATTATCATCAGTATTTGTATTCTTTTTATATAAGTAAATATCTCTGACCTGTTGCCACAATCCGTGCTTTTTAACCCACTCAATTTTGGCAGGGAGATTATAATATCCTTTGGGCTGATATTCCCACGAATAACTGTGTTGTTTTTTGTTATAGCGAATGTATTGTTGCCTTTTATCATCGCATTCATATATAATACAAAAGTCACAACTATGCAAGATACAAGAGTTTTCTCTATCCTTTACTTTAATGGTGAGAACACGGGTGGAATCTTCGGTGTAATCATATCCGAAAATCGAACGGCCATAATGATTAGTCGCCTTATCGAGACCTTTATGAAGAATGTTTCGTATTTCTTCGGCAGAATAATTTTCGTCCGGGTCATTTACTTCAATATTTACATCAAAGTCAAAACCAGTATTAGAGTTTCGATCACGTGTTATCATCTTTCGTTTGCTACTGCCCACAAAATGAGATTGAAAAGTAAAATCATCGCTTACTTCATTTTGTAATCTGTGGATTATTGCGATGAGCTCATCTTTAATCGGTTTCCATTCTTCTTTTGGTACATACTCGAAATTATGCATAATAATATCTCCTTTTATCCCAAGCCGCCCAAATAGATTTTACTGAATCTAAATCATATTATTATATACTCATTGAATTTAAATATCAATGATTTTTTAACGAATTTATATATTTTGAAAATAAAAACCAAAAAAAATTATTAAAAAAGCAAATTTAAAAATCTTTTCTATTCTCTTGACAAATTGATATATATACTGTAAAATTACATTATGAACGCTTTAAGCGTCACGGAAGGAACGGTAATAAAATGAAAATATACAAAACAAAGCAAAAAAGCCTTGTGCTTCAATGCTTAAAAGAGCATGAAAACGAAAATCTCACCGCCGAAAGCATTATTAAGCTTTTGCGTGAAAGCGGCAGCCCAATCGGCGAAGCGACGATATACAGACATTTGAAATCCCTTTTGGAAATCGGCTGCATACGAAAAATAATAGATAAAAACGGAGCGTACGCTTACCGTTATTTCAGCGACGGCGGAGAGTGTCTCAATCATTTTCATTTGGTTTGCGATACCTGCGGCAGACTTATACATTTAAAATGCGAAAGCCTGTCGAAGCTGTACGAGCATATCGAGGACGAACACGGCTTTTTGGTTGACGGCGTTAAAACCGTTTTTTACGGAAAATGCAAAAACTGCCGAGAAAAATGAGAAATTTCTCTTGCAAAATCCGAAAATATATGGTATAATAAATAAGTATGCAATTATTTAAAGCTATTGAGGTGAACTTTTTTGGAGAAAAATGAAAACAAGGATTTTTACGGCAACGACAGTATTTCCAAATTAAAAGACGAAGAACGTGTTAGGCTTCGTCCTGCCGTTATATTCGGCTCGGACGGCATAACAGGCTGTGAACACGCTGTTTTTGAGATACTTTCAAACTCTATTGACGAGGCACGCGAAGGCTTTGGACGTAAAATAACGGTTACACGTTTTTATGATAAATCAATCGAGGTTGAGGATAAGGGAAGAGGTATCCCTTTGGACTACAACCAAAAGGAAGATATGTATAACTGGCAGCTTGTATTCTGTGAGCTTTATGCAGGCGGAAAATATAACAACCAAGACGGCGAAAACTACGAATACAGCCTCGGTCTTAACGGATTGGGTGCGTGCGCTACGCAGTATGCCAGCGAATATATGGACGTGCGTGTTGTGCGTGACGGATTTTTATATACGCTTCATTTTGAAAAAGGGAAAAATATCGGCGGACTTCATAAAGAACCAACGCTCGAAACAAAAACGGGTACGGTCATAAAATGGCGCCCCGACCTTGATGTCTTTACGGAAATAGATATTCCGCTCGAATATTTTATAAATACGCTTAAAAAGCAGGCTGTCGTAAATGCGGGCATAACTTTTTTGCTTCGCGATGAGGACGAAAACGGAAAATTTACCGAATACAGTTTTTTATACAAAAACGGTATTGTAGACTATGTTTCTGAGCTTACCACCGATAAAGCGCTTACACCCGTTTACAGCATAAGCACAGAACGTATGGGTAAGGACAGAAACGACAAAGCGGAATATAAGGTTAAGATGAACTTTGCATTTTGCTTTAACAATGAAGTCAATTTGATAGAATACTACCACAACTCCAGCTTTTTGGAATACGGCGGTTCTCCCGACAAGGCTGTAAAAAATGCTTTTGTATATGCAATTGACAACTATTTGAAGCAGAACAACAAATATTTAAAAAATGAAAGCAAAATAACATACAATGATGTTTTCGACAGCCTTATTCTCGTTTCAAACTCGTTTTCCACCGTTACTTCATATGAAAATCAGACGAAAAAAGCTATTACGAATAAATTCATTCAGGAGGCAATGCAGGATTTCTTAAAAGAACAGCTTGAAATCTACTTTATAGAGAACAAAGCATATGCCGAAAAAATAGCGGAACAGATTTTGGTAAATAAGAGAAGCCGTGAGCAGGCGGAAAAGGCAAAGGTAAACATAAAGAAAAAGCTTTCGCAGACGGTTGACGTAAGCAACCGTGTTCAGAAGTTTGTCGACTGCCGAACAAAGGATATAAAAAAGCGCGAGCTTTATATCGTTGAGGGCGATTCTGCCTTGGGTTCGTGTAAACTCGGACGTGATGCGGATTTTCAGGCTATAATGCCGATAAGAGGTAAAATTTTAAACTGCTTAAAAGCGGAATACGATAAGATTTTCAATTCCGAAATTATAGTTGATTTAATGCGTGTTTTGGGATGCGGAGTTGAAATCAAACTTAAAAACCAAAAGGATATGTCAGCGTTTGATTTGGACAGATTAAGATGGGATAAAATCATAATCTGTACCGATGCCGATGTCGACGGCTTCCAGATTCGCACGCTTGTGCTTACCATGCTTTACATCTTGACCCCTACGCTTATCGATATAGGCAAGGTCTACATTGCGGAATCTCCGCTTTTTGAAATAAACTGCAAGAACGAAACGTTTTTCGCTTATGACGAGCGTGAAAAAACCGAAATTTTATCAAAGCTTGAGGGCAAAAAATATTCCATACAGCGTTCAAAGGGTCTTGGCGAAAACCAGCCCGAAATGATGTGGCAGACTACGATGAATCCCGAAACAAGACGTCTTATAAAGGTTATGCCCGAAGATGCGTCCGAAACTAAAGAAATTTTCGACTTGCTTTTGGGCGATAACTTAACGGGCAGAAAAGACTACATCAGAAACTACGGAAAATCATACTTTGAATTTTTGGATTTAAGCTGAGTATTGGAGAGTGAATTTTTTGAATTATACCGAGCAACTTATAACAACAACATTAAAAACGAATTATATGCCGTATGCCATGAGCGTTATAATTTCACGTGCCATTCCCGAAATTGACGGGCTTAAGCCGTCGCACAGGAAACTGCTCTACACAATGTACAAAATGGGACTTTTAAATTCGTCTTTGACGAAATCCGCAAACATTGTGGGACAAACCATGAAATTAAACCCTCACGGCGACCAGGCAATCTATGAAACGCTCGTACGTCTTACAACGGGCAACGAGGCGCTTTTGCACCCGTTTGTACAGTCAAAGGGAAACTTCGGAAAAGTTTATTCGAGAGATATGGCATATGCCGCATCACGTTATACCGAGGTTAAGCTTGAGCCTATCTGCAACGAGCTTTTTCGTGATATTGACAGTGATACCGTTGATTTTGCCGACAACTATGACGGAACTTTAAAAGAACCGACGCTCCTTCCCGTTACGTTCCCGACGCTTCTTACGGGAGCAAACCAGGGTATAGCCGTAGGTATGGCGTCAAACATCTGCTCGTTTAACTTAAACGAGGTATGCGACGCTACGATAGCATACTTAAGAGACGAGGACGCGGATATATACAGTATAATAACAGCTCCCGATTTTCCGACGGGCGGAACGGTAATCTGCGCCAAGGATACCATGCAGGAGATACTCTCTACAGGCAGGGGAAGCTTTAAAATCCGCTCAAAATATAAATATGAGAAAAAAGAAAATCTTATAGAAATATACGAAATCCCGTACTCCACAACAACAGAAGCGATAATAGACAAAATTGCGGAACTTATAAAAGCGGGTAAATTAAAAGAAATTTCCGACATTCGAGATGAAACGGATAAAAAAGGCTTAAAAATAGCAATAGATTTGAAAAAGGGAGTAAATCCCGATGAGCTTATGCTTAAGCTTTTCAAGATGACGCCCTTGGAGGACAGCTTCGGCTGTAACTTCAACATTATAATCGACAGAGAACCCGATGTTTACGGCGTCGGCGGAATTATTGCCGAGTGGTGCAAATTCAGAATAGGCTGTGTTAAAAGAAAACTTAATTATCAGCTTCAAAAAAAGCTTGACAGGCTTCACCTTTTGGAGGGTCTTAAAAAAATACTTCTAGATATCGACAAGGCTATAGCGATTATACGTAATACCGAGGACGACAAGCTTGTTGTGCCAAACCTTATGGACGGTTTTTCGATTGATGAAATTCAGGCTGAATTTATCGCTGAAATAAAGCTTCGTAATCTTAACAAAAACTATATTTTAACAAAATTAAACGATATAGAAAATCTTAAAGCCGAGATAGAAGAAATTCGGGATATTTTGGCAAGCGAAACGAAGGTTAAGGAATACATCATAAACGAGCTTGGGGAGGTAAAGAAAAAATACGGCAAAGAAAGAAAAACAGACTTTATGGATATAAACGAGGTTGAACAGTTTGACGCGTCGCAGAAAATCGAGGATTACAACCTAAAGCTCTTTATCACAAAGCATTTTTATATAAAGAAAATCCCGCTTACTTCACTTCGGGCAGGCGGAGAGCATAAACTTAAAGATGATGATAAAATCATGACGGAAACGGACGAAACGAACCTGGGTGAAATCATAGTATTTACAAATATGTATAATGCGTATAAACAAAAAATCCATGAAATACCCGACGCAAAGCTTTCGACCTACGGAGAATATCTGCCGTCAATGCTTGAAATGCAAAAGGACGAAAAACCGCTTTATGTTTTCACGGCAGGCGATTACAGCGGATTTTTCTTGTTTGTTTTTGAAAACGGCAAGGTTGCAAAGGTTCCGCTTTCTTCGTACGCTACAAAAACAAACCGCAAAAAGCTTATAAATGCTTTTTCCGATGCGTCGCCGTTGGTACGCATAATAAAAGCTAAAGAAGATTTTGACTTGGCTCTGTTCTCCGATAAGGATAAAACGCTTATTTTCAATACCTCGCTCATAAACCCGAAATCCTCAAGGGATACGCTCGGCGTTCAGGGCATGAGGCTCAAAAATGCAAAAATCAAAAAAGCGGCTCTTCTTTCGGAAACAAAAATCAAAGAACCCGAATATTACACCGCCCGTTCAATTCCGTTAAGCGGATGTACGCTCAGGCAAGAGGACAGGGGATTTAAGCAGCTGAAGCTTTTATAATACAGTGATTTATTTGAAAGGAATGAATATAAAATGTATCAGTATTTA
>USLP01000114.1 GCA_900555525.1 uncultured Eubacteriales bacterium | reverse complement strand
CGAGCGTGCGTTTTTTCTTGAAATAATTCCATACGGGAACGCTGAACAAGGGGGCGCACAAAAGCGCAAAGAAATGCTCCTTTATGTTTGACAAAAACAGCTTGTTGCCATATTCGGCATTATAATAAACAAACATTCTTTTTAAATATATTAAAGCGTTTCCGACATTATCCGCTCTGAACATTACCCAACCCAATACGACTGCGAGCATTGTATAAGCCCGGCCCCATATACCGCCGATTTTTTTGCCCGAAAGCTTTTCAAAAACAAGCAGCACAAAAAAGTAAAGCCCCCATATTATGAAGGTATAATTTGCACCATGCCAAAGTCCCGTACAAAACCAAACGACAAAAAGATTAAATATGAGCCGTCCTTTCGTATTTACTCTGCTTCCGCCCAAGGGAAAATAAAGATAATCTCTGAACCACTGCCCCATGGAAATATGCCACCTGCGCCAAAATTCGCTTACCGAATGCGAAATATAAGGATAATCGAAGTTTTTTTCAAATGTAAATCCGAACATTTTTCCCAAACCGAGCGCCATATCGGAATAACCCGAAAAGTCAAAGTATATCATAAATGTATAAGCAACCGCACCGAGCCACGCAAACGGAGTTGACAAATCATATGCGGGCATATTGAAAGCCTTATCCGATATAAGAGCAAGAGTGTTCGCCATAAGTACCTTTTTTCCAAGTCCGATTATGAATTTTTCCACACCCTCGGAAAACCCGGAAAACGTTTCTTTTCTGCATTGTATCTGCTCGCAGACGGTTGCATATCTCACGATAGGACCTGCAATAAGCTGCGGGAAAAAGAAAATATAAAGAGCAAGCTCGAAAATATTTTTCTGCACCCTTGCGTTACTGCGGTAGACGTCTATAACGTATGACATCGCCTGAAACGTAAAAAAAGAAATGCCTATCGGAAGCCGTATATTCGCTTTCGGTATCGAAAGACAAAAAAGGCTGTTTACCATACCGATTGAAAAATCAACATATTTATATGTAAAAAGTATTCCCAAATTAAAAATCACAGACAAAACAAGATACAGCTTACGCTTTTTCTCCTGTCCTTCTGACACCGCAATTCCGAAAATATAATTCAAAATGATGCTCAAAAGCATTACATATATAAATTTCGCTTCTCCCCACGAATAAAAAACAACGCTTGCGATGAGCAAAACGGCATTTTTTACTTTTATGCTTTTATTCCTTAATATATAGTATATCAAAAGTGTCAGCGGAAGAAAAAGAAATAAAAATATTTCACTCGAAAAAAGCATTTTTTTCGTTCCTTTCGATTAAATTCTTCGTCTATTGTAACACAAAACGAATTTTTTGTCAACAAAAAGAGAAAATTTTAAAAAAGTATTGACAAATTTAAAAATATAGTGTATTATATGTTATAGTACAGATAATACAAACAGTACAGAAAGGAGGAGCACACATGATTGAAATCGATTATAAGGACAGACGCCCGATTTATGAGCAAATTAGAGAAAAAATAAAAAACCTCATAATAAACGGTATTCTCAAAGAAAATGACAAAATCCCGTCGGTGCGTGAGCTTGCAGGCGAAACTGCGATAAACCCAAATACAATACAAAAAGCGTATAAGGAGCTTGAAAACGAAAATTACATTTATTCCGTAAGAGCAAAGGGCTACTTTGTTTCGGGGGTGTCGGACGTAACGGAACGCGCGGACATAGACGAGCTTATGGAAAAATTCCGTGAAATACTGCATGAGCTTTGCTTTTTGGGAATCGGATACGAAACCGTTTTGGCAGAAGCGGAAAAAATTTTTAAAGGAAAGGTAGAGACAAAATGATAAAAGCACGAAATGTCAATAAATCCTTCGGCGATTACAAGGCTTTGGACGGCTTAAGCCTTAATGTGGAAAAAGGCTCGGTTTACGGTCTTATAGGTCCGAACGGAGCGGGAAAAACAACATTTATAAAAACGCTTATGGGAATATACCGCACAAACGGCGGAGAAATCCTCGTTGACGGCGAACAGATATACGAAAACGCACAAAAAAAGCAGGAAATGATATATGTCAGCGACGACTTATACTTTTTCCCCGCGTACACGATAGAAGATACTGCAAAATTCTATTCGGGAATATATCCGAACTGGAATTGGGAAACGTTTGAATCGCTTAAAGCGATATTCAAAATAGATGTAAAGAGAAAACCGAGACGTCTTTCAAAGGGTATGCAGAAGCAGGTTGCCTTTTGGCTCGGACTTTGCGCAGAACCTAAAATCATGGTTTTGGACGAACCGATTGACGGACTTGACCCCGTAATGCGCCGAAACACATGGAGCCTTGTTTTGCAAAAAGTTGCCGAAAACGGCATGACGGTTCTCGTTTCGAGCCACAATCTCCGTGAGCTTGAGGACGTATGCGACCACGTCGGAATTATGTTTGACGGAAAAATAATTATAGAAAAATCGCTTGACGACGTAAAAGGTAACATTCATAAGCTTCAGCTTGCGTTTCAAGGCGGAGAAATCCCCGAATTTTCGGGTCTTAACATTCTTCATAAAAGCACGTTCGGAAGCGTGGTAAACCTAATTGTAAAAGGTGCGGACGAAGAAATCAAAAAAGAAATAGAAAAGCATAATCCGCTTGTTTTTGATATTCTTCCGCTCACCTTGGAGGAAATATTTATATACGAATTGGGAGGTATGGGATATGAATTCGAAAACATCATTATTTAACAAAACGCTTATAAAAACGGATTTAAGGCGTTTTTGGTGGCTCGGCGTGCTTAACATTCTTGCCATACTTATTTTTGCGGTTTATCCGCTGTATATGAGAATACCGTACAACAACATAAATCAATACCGCCACGAACGGCTTTTCATATATTCGGATATGTACCGTTCAACGCTTATAAGCGTCCCCATTATCATAATATTTGCGATTGCCGCCGTGCTTTTGGTATTTTCGTATATCAACAAAACTGCGCCTGTATCGTTTATGCACGGACTTCCGCTGAAAAGAAAGACGCATTTTGCGTCGCATCTTGTATCGGGGCTTACGCTTACGCTTTCGCCTGCGGTTATATCCGCCGTTATTCTGCTTATAATGAGGATTAACACCTCTTTTGCGAATATTATATTGACGTCGGATATTTTCAAATGGCTTTTGATTTATGCCGTTTATTCCGTTTTTGTTTTTTCGGGGACGCTCTTTTCGGCATTTTTGTCAGGAAACTCCTTCGGGGCAGTAGGAATTGCGGGCGGATTTGCGCTTTTGCCCGTTGTTGCGACCGGCTTTGCCGATATATTCATGAAAACAAACCTATACGGCTACTATGCAAACGATTTATACACATGGCTTAAGTGGGTGTATCTGTTCCCCGACAAAATATTGGGAACGGGAGCGCTCATATATATCTGCGGAGCTGTTGTGCTTTGCGCTCTTGCGTATTGGCTCTACAAAATCAGAAATTTGGAAAACTACGGCGAGGTTGTCGCTTTCGCTCCTCTGCGCCCCGTGTTCGTCTATCTTACTGCCGCTTTCATTTCCGCGCTCGGATATATGTATTTAAGCGTCATAAACGACGGCGCAAGCCTTTGGTGGATTCTCGTTTTCGGAATTATGGGCGTTATCGCCGCATACATGATTTCAAACAAATCGTTCAGCCTAAAAGGCGCATGGAAGCCGTCATCAATCGTTTTTGTGTGCTTTATGCTTCTTTTCATAAGCGTAAAATGCGATATTTTCGGCTACGAGAGACGTGTTCCGAAGCTTTCCAAGATTGACGGCGTATGCCTTGTCAGCGATGATTCGATTCGCAAAACCACATATGTCCCCGATGTCGGCCAAGCGACCTTTACAGAGGTATACAAGCCTATAATGACAAACAAAGAGGATATCGAAAACGTTCGTACACTTCATAAGGCGATTATAGAAACAAGAGAAACGGGAGAAGGCGTAACAATTAATCTTCCCATAACATACAGACTTTCAAACGGAAGAACAGTAAGACGTGAATATAACATTTCGCCGAAAACCTATGATGAATTGCTCGGCAAGCTCTATGAAACACAGAAAATGAAATATTCAAACTACCCCGTCTGCGACCCCACGCAAAAGGAATTTGTTTCCGTAACAATATCCGACCTGCGTCTTACTTCGTTAGGCTATTACGAGGATAACAAGGAAATGATGAACCGTATTGCGGAGGCTTTCAAAAAGGACGTGGAAAATCTTAAATACGAGGACGACTGCGAGGTTCACAGTTATGTCGGAAGTCAGCTTACCAAAATCACGTTTTCATATTGGAAACCGATGAAGGACGAAAACGGCAAATCCGTTTCCGAGGAATCGTGCAAAAATTCACCTATTATAGAATCACATTCGATAACTCCCAAATATGAAAATACGTATGCGCTTCTTACGGAACTGGGTCTTTATAAAGACCTTATAACGGCTGACAAAATAACGGATATGGGCGTGAATATCCTGTATTACGCTATCGAAAGTCAGGCAATAACAAGACCCGCATATTCGGACTACGGTTCCACCTTTGACAAAAACGACTTTACGTATACGACAAGGAATGCCGAAGAAATTGCGGAGGCGTTCAGAATTGTTACCGAGGATGCTCCGTATGATACAAATACAGGCTCAAACATAATCGAGCTTTGCTTCACTACAGACAGAGGCATGATAAACGTTGGTCTATCCTATTCGGATGACGCTGTTCCCGAATTTTTCAATGAAATAGCAAAAAAATCCGAAAACCAAGAATAAAATTCTCCAAAAAGGGGAAAATAGTGCCGTGGGAAACCACGGTACTATTTTTTTAAGGAGATATAAAAAATGACAAAAAAAATACTTAATGCGGGCGCAGTACTTATAATGATATTTCTTTTGGGAAACATAATCGGGATAAAGGCGCAGACGGACGGAATAGCCGACAAGCTTGTGCGTTTTCATATCGTTGCCGACAGCGATTCCATAGGCGCACAAAACGTAAAATGGGAGATACGCAAAAAAATATTCGAAAGACTTAAAATGCCCGAATTTAAATCAAAGGAGGAAGCGCTCTCGTATTTCAAAAGCGAAAAGGAAAACATAGAAAAAACGGCGGAGGAAACGCTCTTGAAAAACGGCTGTAATTACGGCTGTAAGGTGTATATCGGAAAAAAATATTTTCCCGTGCGGAAATATAAAACCTTTACGCTCCCGTCGGGGATATACGATACGGTGTCGATAGCCTTGGGAAGCGCCGAGGGCAGAAATTTTTTCTGCATTATGTACCCGTCCGTATGCGCCGTATCGAGCATTTCGGAGGAAACGGACGAAAGCCCCGCCCTTTTGGGTTCGGTTCTGACGGACAGCGAGGTTGACGCAGTATCAAAAACGGGCGGAAAAACCGTTGTAAAATTCAAAATTGCTGAAATTTTCGGAAAAATCATGTCAAATTAACTAAAAAGACATTAAAATTTAAAAAAGTTTGGGATAATATGAAAAAAGTTTAAAAAAACCCTTTACAAATTTAAAATTTATGGTATAATAACAGTATGGTTTATTATGCCATAAATTATTTTGTGTGCAAAAATAAGCCGAAAGTTGTTGTAC
>USLP01000113.1 GCA_900555525.1 uncultured Eubacteriales bacterium | reverse complement strand
TATCGACGATTTCAAATTATGCAACGATACATTCGGGCATACGGCAGGCGACGAGGCGCTTTTCACAATTGTTGAAACCATTAACGAAAACATGGAAAACGGCGATACGCTTATTCGCTTCGGAGGCGATGAATTTCTGCTTATTATGCCGAACATTTCCGAAAACGCTTTTGAAAAAAAGCTTAAACAAATTCAAAAGTCGGTATATGAAACAACGGTGCGCAATTATCCTAAAATGCGGCTTTCTTTAAGCATAGGCGGAGTTATTCTGAAAGACGAAACCGTAGAAGAGGGCGAAAAACGTGCCGATATGCTGATGTACAAAGCAAAAGCAAAGAAAAATCTCGTCCTCACCGAAAGACAAGCTTTAAAAAATGAAAGAAACGGGGAGCCGCTTTCCGAAACGGAAAGAAACAAGCCGACAGTGCTGATAGTCGACGATTCAAGCATGAATTGCGATATGCTCACATCAATGCTTCAAGACGATTTTAAGCTTATAACAGCTTCTAACGGCGAGGAGTGTATTGATGTGCTTAATAAATACGGTTTCGGAATTTCACTTGTGCTTTTGGATATTTTTATGCCTGTTATGGACGGTTTTGAGGTTCTGGCATATATGAATAAAACCAATCTGCTTAACGATATTCCCGTTATAATGATTTCGGGTGCGGATTCGGAAAGCTTTATACGCAGAGCGTACAGCATGGGAGCTTCCGATTATATATCGAGACCGTTTGACGAAAAGGTCGTTTATCGCAGAGTGTATAACATAATTAAACTTTTCGGCAAACAACGGCGTCTTACGTCTTTGGCGGAAAGACAGGCAAGAGAGCAGGAAAAAAACAGCCGTATTGTTATTGATATTTTTTCGCGTCTTATGGAATTCAGAAGCGGAGAAAGCGAAATGCATTTCGTCAGACGTGTAAACATCGTTACGGAGCTTCTTGCGGAGGAGCTGATGAAAAAGACGGATAAATATAAGCTTTCGTGGGCAGACTGTTCGCTTATAGAAACAGCGTCATCACTCCACGATGTAGGAAAAGCTTATATTGACACAGATATACTTAATAAGCCCGGAAAGCTTACAAAAGAGGAATTTGAAAAGGTGAAGCTTCATACCGTTTTGGGTGAACAGATGCTTGACGGTATAACCGCATATAAAGACGAAAAGCTTTTGAAAATTGCAAAAGAAATCTGCCGGTGGCATCATGAGCGATATGACGGAAGCGGATATCCCGACGGGCTTAAGGGCGATGAAATCCCCATAAGCGCTCAGCTTGTGTCTGTTGCCGATGTTTATGACGCGCTTGTAAGCAAGAGAGCGTATAAGGACGCATATTCGCATGATGAGGCGGTGCACATGATTTTGAACGGGGAATGCGGAAGCTTTAACCCGCTTTTGCTTGAGTGTTTCAAAGAAATTTCCGAAAAAATCCGTTCGCAGCTTTTATAAGTTCGTAAACCATGGAGAATTATATGAAATCAAAAAAGAAAATTATTATATTTATCGCCGCCGTTATTTTGACGGCATTAATACTTGTGCTTGTGTGCCGCCAAAAAAGCAATACCGCTTATGACAGCGGCAGCGAAAACTTGCCCGTGCTTGTAATCGGAAGCGATACATACAAGCCTTACAATTATTTTGACAGCTCCGGAAGTACCGTGGGAATAGATGTCGATATAGCAAAAGAGGCGTGCAAAAGAATAGGTTACCGTCCTGTTTTTAAACATATACAATGGGACGAAAAAGATGAACTGCTTGCCTCGGGAGAGATAGACTGTATCTGGGGAAGCTTTTCCATGAACGGACGTGAAAATGATTATAATTGGGCAGGTCCGTATCTTTTCGGTAATCAGTCCGTTATGGTGCGCGCAAGCAGTAAAATATACACGCTTTCCGATTTGGCGGACAAAAATATTTCCGTTCAGGTTACGTCAAAGCCGGAGCAGATTTTTTTGAACAGCGAATTAAACGAAAGAATTCCGAAAGTGAAAAAGGTCTATTGCTTTTCCGAATTGTCGGAGGCGTTTGCGGCGCTTATGAAAGGCTATACGGACGCTTGTGCCGGTCACGAAACAGCGTTGAAGGCAATTTCCGCACAGTCAGGTACGGCATATCGCATTCTTCCCGAGCCGATTATGACCTCGGAGATAGGAGTCGCATTTTTGAAGGGGAAGGACAGCGATGCGCAAAAAAAGCTTGAGAAAGCTTTTTCCGATATGAAAAAGGACAGCGCTATTTCAAAAATTCTCGAACAATACGGTATCTACTCCGAAAAAATGATTGGAGGGGACGGAAATTGAACAAAACGGGAGGTTCGGCAAAAAAATTTATAACTATTTCCGTGTCTTTGGGTGCGGTTCTTATCTTCTTTTTTCTTTTGGTTTGCGGTATTTCGGATTATAAATTCGCCAAAAACAGTCTTTATAAAACAACCGAACGGCTGAAAAAGCAATGCGCAAGCTATGATTCCGTTCTGTCTGCCGATAAGGCGAAAAGTCTTATCAGAATAACGGAACAGACCAACGAACTTTGCGAGGATATAGAGAGAAATCCAAGCCTTCTTACAGCTGATTATTTGAAAGATTATGCCTCCGACCAAAGACTTTCGGGAATAATGATTTTGAATGAAAAGATTGAACTCGAGCTGGAATATAAAGGACGTGAAATAGGGTATGAGGACTGGAAAAATGAACTTTCGGACGTTTCGACAGCGAATATATGCGATTATCCGCAGAAAATTTACAGCCGTCGTGTGATTCAAAACGGCAGCTATTACGATACGGCTATGGTGTGCCGTGCGGATAAAAAGGGAATTGTTTGCTGTTACAGATATCAGGATTCCGAAATACTTTCCATAAATGCGTCTTATATAGCGAATGTAATGGCAGGCTATGAAATAGAAAACGGCGGAATAGTTTTTATAACCGACGGACGGAAAATAATAGGAACGAATTTAAGCGAGCTTCAAGACTCAAAAACCGATAATTCTGCACTTATAAAAAATCTTGACAGCGCAAAAAAAGCCGAAACTGCTATAGTAAAAGATGAAAACAAGTCTTATTTCGGCAAAAAAACGCTCTGCGGCGAGTATGAGCTTTATGCTTTCTATCCTCTTTACGATGTATTTGCCCCGGGACTGCGTTTGACCGCTATGTTTTTTGCCTGTTATGTTTTGCTTTGTATGCTTATATACAATTTGAGGGAGCACGCAGTAAAAAGGAATGCGGTTGAATACCGGAAAAGGCTTGAACTTGCTACACAAAAGGCTGTGAAAGCAAATGAGGAAAAAACAAATTTTTTAAGGCGCGTCAGTCATGATATACGCACCCCGATAAACGTAATTATGGGAATGACGGAAATAGCGCAGCGTTCTGCTGAGGATACGGGGAAACAGCAGTACTGCCTGGAAAAAATACAGTATGCGTCATCGGTTTTGCTTGACTTGGTAGACGATGTGCTTATGTTTAATAAAATCGAAACGCAGGGAGAAGCGATTTTGGAAAATCCGTTTGGGCTTGACGCGGTTTTCGCCCAAATTAAGGCTCTCACTGTGCCCGAAGCCGAAAACAACGGAGTAAAGCTTGAGCTTAATATGCGGGAAGTCCGCCATAATGAGCTTTACGGCTGTTGTGCATATTTAAGGCAAATAGCGGTAAATATAATAAATAATGCAGTAAAATATACCCCAAAAGGCGGCGAGGTCAACGCTTATTTTGAAGAAATCCCGACAGCATCGGAAGAATTGAAAATACGCTTTGTGTGTAAGGATAACGGCGCGGGAATGAGCAAGGAGTTTCAAAAACGTATGTTTGAACCGTTTGAACGCGAAAATAAAGCTGCTTCTTCCGCTTATGAAGGTACGGGACTTGGTTTGGCTATAGTGAAGAATCTTGTAGGAAAATTAAATGGAAAAATAGAGGTTGAAAGCGAGAAAGGAAAGGGAACTTGCTTTAAGGTGGAAATTCCGTTTAAGATAAATGACCTTGCGCAAAACAGCGTCAAGAAATCAACCGCAACGAATAACGCTATGCTTGACGGCATGTCCGTTCTTGTTGCGGAGGACAGCGAGCTTAATATGGAAATAGCTGAATTTATTCTTAAGGAGAAGGGTGCAAAGGTTACAAAAGCCGGCAATGGCGCAGAAGCCCTAAAAATATGGAATAATTCTGCGGAAGATGAGTTTGACGTTATTCTTATGGACCTTATGATGCCTGTTATGAACGGACTTACGGCGGCGAAAAAAATACGCTCGTCAGACCGCAAAGACGCAAAGAGCGTTGCTATTATAGCGATGTCCGCAAATGTATTTAAGGAAGATATAAAAGCGTGTGCGGACGCAGGAATGAGCGATTATATTTCAAAGCCGATTGATATTAATAAAATTTATGAAATACTTATGAGAGTAAGAAATAAAGGAGCGGTAAAAAATGAATTTAGAGGAGCTTTATAAGGCAGTTGGCGGCGATTTTTGCGATGCGGTCAACCGCTTCGGAAGTGAGAATGCCGTTAGGCGCTTTGTTTTAAAATTGTGCGATGACGATAATTTTAGTTTACTTTCCGAGTCGCTTGATAAAAAGGATTGCGAAACAGCGTTTCGTGCCGCCCACACGCTTAAAGGAATATGCCTTAATTTAGGCTTTACCGATATGTATAGGACAGTATGCGTTATAACGGAAAAGCTTAGGGAACAAGATATTGACGGCGCCGTATGCGTATTTTGCGATGTAAAAAGAGAATATAGCAGGCTGATTGAGCTTATAAAAAAGACGGAGTGAATCCGTCTTTTTTTAGGCTCTTTTTAATGTTATTGTCTTGGTTTTCCGCAGTTTTGGCAGAATTTCCCTGTATTCTGCGCACCGCAGGAGCATACCCATTGACCGTCTGACGGCTTGGGACTTCCGCATTCCGTGCAGAATTTGCCCGTGTTTTGCGTTCCGCATGAGCAAGTCCGGCCATCGGCTTGAGCTTGGGGCTGTGCGTCCTGCGGGTTTGGCTGCTGTGCGCCCATTGCGAAAAGATTTCCCGCATTTGTTCCGCCCATGTTTTGTGCCATTCCCATTCCGAAAAAGCCGTTCATTGCGCCGTTTGGATTGCCTGCCGCCGTTTTCATTGCGTCCGCCTGCGCCGACGCAAGACGTGCCGCCGCCGTTGTTACGTTTGTATTCATCGCCGTTTCTTCCCACTCGGTTATCTTTGCACGCTGGTCGTCGGGGATTGTAACGGTGTTAAAGCTTAAAGACGCGATTTCAAGACCTCTTTTTTCGTGCCATTCGTCCATAAGTTCGTTTTTGAGAGCCTGCGAAATTTCTTTCGTATGCGCAGGGATTTCATAATACATTATGCGTTGTGAAGCGATTTTGGAAAGCGCAGGCTGAAGCGCATTAAGAAGCTCGCCCTTAAGCATTTCATCAATCTCGGAGCGTTCGTAAAATTCCGCTACGTTTCCGCTCACATTTGTATAAAACATAATCGGGTCTGTGATTTTGTATGAATAAACACCGCTGCATCTTAAATCGACGGAAAGCTTGTAGCCAAGCGTTTCGTCAACGATTACTCTGAAGGGGATAGGGTTCGGCGTTCCGAATTTGTTGCCCGGTAGTTCC
>USLP01000112.1 GCA_900555525.1 uncultured Eubacteriales bacterium | reverse complement strand
ACCATATACCTATATTTATTTTTACAACCTTATTCTTATATTTCTTATCTATATATTTTGTTAAAACTAAACCACCAAAATACATAAAAAGACAACCTGATAGTAATAATACTATTCTTCCAGTTGGACTTAAACGTAATAATTCATTAAACTCTACACTAAAATAATATATTAAAATAATTATACCAATTACACATTCTTCTTTTCCTAATTTCCAGTTTGTAAAACTGTCATAAATAATATACAATGCACTTATACTGCCGATAATACCACCCCAACTTTTTCTTTTTGATAATAATAAACCGCTAACAAAAAATAATATTAGCAATATCGTTATCGGCAGCCATTCAACCGTTACACTATTACCGCAAATTAGCAGTACGCTTGCAATAACAATAAAAGGAATATAATAAAATATTTTTTTCATTTATAATTCTCCTTATTTTAATCAAGTTCGTGCAAAAATTTGGTTTTCGGGCGAGCACACAGGGTTCTGTCCGTCCATAGATTTGCATAAATCATAAAAATTTGTTGACAAAACAATTAATTTATGGTAAAATAAATATTGAGGTAAGATTGATAACAGTTAAGGCATATTATTTATGCCGAGCTGGGCGGTTATGCCACGCTCCGAAAGGAGGTGGTTACTATGGTTAAATACATATTAAGAATAATTTTCTTTACTATTGTATTTATGATAGTATTTGCAATAAAAGCAAAATAACGCCAGCCTACCAAAGCAAATGGCGTTATTCATGACGTTATGAATTTGGCATGACCGTTTGAAATCTTACCTTTTCCATTTATATTATAATACGTAATTTTTATTTTGTCAAGTGGTTTTGGCAAATTTTTTTGTTTGTTTAAATTTTACACGCTTGCGGAGGCATTTGCCGACAGTTTTCTCACGGAAACTCGAAAGGAATTTCCGTAAGTTTGCGCAAATATATAATTTCGCATTATTTCAGCTTATTCATAACAATGCCCGTAACAAGTTTCGGATAGAAATACGTTGACTTTTGGGGCATTTTTTCGTTGTTTAAAGAAATATCTTTAATCTGCGAAATTTTCGTTGCGTTTATGATGAATGCACACTGATATTCGCCGTTTTTAACGCTTTTTACAGCTTCATCGGCGCTTCTCGTATATGTGAGATTTTTCTGATTTGCCATATTTTCCTTATCGATTCCAAAGAGCTTTTCCAAAATCATGCTGTGAAGCACGGCAACGTCGAGCGCTCTGTAATATTTCGATGCGCCTTTCATTTCCTTTTCGGCATTTTCTTCACTTTTAAGCGTAATTCTGTAATAAAAATCACCGCCCGTATAAAATCCGAAAATCTTTTCGTTTTCCGTTTTTATGCCGTTTTCTATATCTTCGCTTTTTTCGCACGGCAATTTTTCAACCGTAAAATTTTCTTTTAAAGCGTCTGTGATTTTTTTCGGCGAAAAATCCGCTATTCCTTTAATCATGCGGTGAGTAGGCAAAACAACAAGACCCGTATTTTCCATATCGATAAGAAACGACATAACATAATTATACCCCTCATCGCCTGTAAAATTCGGGTTTTCGGCACGTTTTTCATTGCGGAAATTAAGCGCCGTTTCGTAGCGGTGATGACCGTCGGCGATGAAAAGCTGTTTTTTTGAAAAGGCATTTTCAATGATTTTTATATCCGTTTCATCTGTGATAAGCCAAAGCCTCTGCTCTATTCCGTCATCATTAACAAATGAAACCGCAGGCTCACACTGTGAATGTTTGTCGATAACTTCGGGGATTTCCCTTTTTTCATCGGAATACATAAGATAAATCGGAGAAAAATTGCAGTCGGTATGCTCCATAAGCAAAAGCCTGTCTTTTTTCGCTTTTGAAAGTGTTTCCTCGTGAGGAAGTATGATTTTTTTATCAAATTCTTCAAGCTTAACAGCAGCAAAAATTCCTTTCAGCGACATCCTTCTGCCGAGCGCCTCGAAAATTTCCTCATATATGTAGTAAGCGTTTTCGGGGTCGGTCTTTAAAACGCCGTTTGCAAGGCTTTTATCCAAAAACTCTTTCGCCCTTGTATAGCGGTTATCGTTTTCACTGTCGCTTTCGTTGATTATGCCGTATTCAAGGCGTATAACATTATTTTTGTCCCTGTCGTAATAATTTTTTTGTGCGTCGGGCGAAATTATATCATACGGCGGTGTAACAAGGTTTTTCATGTTTTTTGTGTCGGTATATCTGAGCGCTTTGAAAGCTTTGACTTCTGCCATTTTTGTTTCTCCTTTTATTTATTTTAGGGTATTCCCCGGGCTGAGCGCCGCCCTGCCCCTACGGAATTGTGCGTAAATTGGTTTTTACGTTTTAAGGGCGGATAATATCCGCCCTTAAAATTATATTAATTTTCTTATTGCGTTTGTGAATTTTTCTTTATTTTCTTCAGCTTGCGCTTGCGTTTTTCCCTTTGTCATAACATAAGCCTTGATTTTGGGTTCTGTGCCCGACGGACGAATCGTGAGAAGCGTGCCGTCTTCAAGGTCATAGCTCAAAACGTTGGATTTTTCAAAGTCGAACGGTTCGGTTTCGTTTGTTTGTGCATTTGTTCTTACGGAATTGAGATAATCGTTCACATAAAGAACTTTAACACCTGCAAATTCTTTCGGGGGATTCTTAACGAGGTTTTCCATCATATCCTTGATTTTCTGTATTCCCGAAAGTCCTTCATACGTAACGGAGATTGTTTTTTCCGTATAATAACCGTATTTTTCATAGATAGAATCAAGCACTTCTTTTAGCGTCTTCCCCTGCTTTTTATAGAAAGCCGCCGCCTCGCATATGAGCATGGAAGCGTTTACAGCGTCCTTATCTCTTGCTTTTGTGCCCGAAAGGTAACCGAAGCTTTCTTCAAAGCCGAACAGATACGTATGGCTTTTATCAGCTTCAAACTGCTTTATTTTTTCACCGATATACTTAAAGCCGGTAAGCACGTTCATAACCTTAACGTTATACGCTCTTGCGATTTCGTTTATCATATTTGTTGTAACGATTGATTTTATAATTACGCCGTTTGCGGGGATTTTGTTGTTCTTTTTAAGTCCCTCCAAAACGTAATTAACCAAAACTATACCAATCTGATTTCCGTTTAGAATTTCATATTCTCCCGATGAATTTTTGAGAAGAAGTCCCACTCTGTCGGAATCGGGGTCTGTTCCGACGATTATATCGGCGTCAACCTTTTTTGCGTATTCCCTTGCAATAACGAAGCCCTCGGAATCTTCGGGGTTAGGCGATTTTACTGTCGGGAATCTTCCGTCGGGAAGCTCCTGCTCCTTAACAACGGTTACGTTTTTAAGTCCCATTCTGTCAAGTACGGTTCTTACGGGGATATTTCCCGCGCCGTGGAAAGCCGTCTAAACACCCTTCAAGTCGGTATTTTTAAGAGCGTCGGGATTTATCGAAAGGCTCATGATGTATTCGTAATACGGCTCGTCTACCTCCTTGGAAATAATTTTTATTATTCCCTCCGATACAGCTTTATCGTAGTCCATGGACACAACGCCGTCAAAAATATCAACCTTCTGCATTTCTTCAAATACTATCTGCGATTCTTCGGGCGGAAGCTGTGCGCCGTCCGACCAATAAGCCTTATATCCGTTATATTTAGCAGGGTTATGCGATGCCGTAACAACTATACCTGCCGTAGTTTTTAAATATCTTATTGCAAAAGAAAGCATAGGCGTGGGGCGCAGACTTTCAAATAAGAAAACCTTTATGCCGTTGCCTGCCAAAACCTTTGCCGCTTCGATTGAAAATGTATCGGAGCATATACGCGAATCATAAGCAATCGCAACGCCTGCGTTCATAGCGTCCTTACCGTTTTTCTTAATAAGGTTTGCAAGTCCCTGCGTTGCCTGTCTTACGGTGTATATATTCATTCCGTTCGTGCCTGCTCTTATTATTCCTCTTAAGCCTGCCGTACCGAACGAAAGCGCTGTCGAAAATCTTTCGTTTATTTCGTTTTCATCATCTTTAATTTCCAAAAGCTCCTTTTTCAAGCTTTCCTCCAGCTTATCATAATTAAGCCATTTTTCAAAATTTTCTCTTGTGTTCATTTTATATATATCCTTTCCTTTAATTAGCTTCTTTTGTTTTTGCCCGCCATGCTTAAAAGTGCGCCAACTTCGCTCGGATTGAGCTTTCTTATGCGCCCCGTTTTGAGATTTCCCAAAGTAAGTCCGCCCAGGGCAACTCTTTTTAAATCTATTACATGATGCCCCACAGTTTCAAACATTTTTCTTACCTGGCGGTTTCTGCCCTCGGTAATCGTAACCTCGACTATACTTTTGTCTTTATAAATCTCCGACAGAAAAACCTCGGCAGGCATGGTTTTTTTGCCGTCTATCACAACGCCCCGTCTTAATTTTTCGGCTTCGTCATCGGTAAGTTTGCCGTTTATGACGGCTTCGTATTTTTTTTCAATTTTGTTTGACGGATGAATTATTTTGTTCACAAAATCGCCGTCATTCGTAAGTATCAAAAGTCCCTCCGTGTTATAGTCAAGACGTCCCGCAGGATAAATACGCTTGTCCGTAACGCCCGCAAGCTCCGTAACGGAGGGTCTGCCGAACTGATCTTTAACGGTTGTTACATACCCTTTCGGCTTATTAAGCATATAGTAAACCTTTTTTTCGAGCGAATTTATAAGCTCGCCCGAAACCTCGACACGGTCGCTTTCGTCCACGGTTGTACCCATAACGGTTACGACTGCTCCGTTTACCTTAACCTTGCCCTCGGCTATAAGCTCCTCCGCTTTTCTGCGTGAGCAAATGCCTGCTTCGGCTATATATTTCTGCAATCTCAAAAGCTTATCATTCCTTTTCCAAATATTTTTTATAAAGGCTTATATGGTCATTCCAATCGTCGGGGTCGCAAAGCGTTACGCATACAAGCGTGCGTCCGTCCTTTTGTGCCGCCGAAACGAGCGTACGGCCGGCGCTTTTGGTAAACCCTGTTTTTACGCCGATTGTATTTGAATATAACCACAAAAGCTTATTATGATTTTTTAAGTATCTGTTTCCGTTGCCGTTATTTGAAATTTGCGCGGTTTTTGCGGAAACAATCTCACGAAACGTCGGATTTTCAAGTGCATAAGCCGTGATTTTCGCCATATCCGCCGCCGTAACGTAATGCGCGGACGAGGGCAAACCCGACGGATTTTCAAAATGTGAATTTACTGCCCCTGCATAGCGAGCCGTTTCGTTCATTTCATGTATAAATTCATCATAGCCGAAATGGTCGGCTATGGCATTTGCGGCATCGTTTCCCGAATGAAGCATAAGCCCGTAAAGCAGCTCCGAAAGCGTGAGCGTCTCGCCCGATTTAAGATACAGGCTCGACCCCTCCGTGCCTGCCGCACGTGCGCTTACGGTTACCGTTTCATCGCTGTCTCCCAATGAGAGCGCCGTAATCGCCGTAACGATTTTTGTTATCGACGCAGGCTCCATTTTTTCGTTTTCGTTGTAACCGTAAACAATTTTCTTATCTTTTATGTCATAAAGACATACGGATTTTGCGCTGTAGCCCCATGCTCCGAAGCACAGCGAAAAAATAATCATAAAAACGCTAACC
>USLP01000111.1 GCA_900555525.1 uncultured Eubacteriales bacterium | reverse complement strand
TTTGCAAACTGATATGCAAGTTTGCCCGCCGTTGTCGTCTTGCCTGCACCGTTTACGCCCACAAGTATGACAACATACGGCTTTTCGTCTTTTTTCAGCTTGTTGTCAATGCTTAAAATCTCTGAAATAATAGAGCGAATTTCCGTTTTTACCTCGTCCTCCTCGGTAAGACGCTTTTCCTTGACACGTTTTTTGAGTTCATCTATAATATATTCGGAGCTTTCGTAACTCATGTCGGATAATATCATCGCCTCCATAAGTTCGTCATAAAGCTCGTCGTCTATTTTTTTGAAAACCTTAAAAACATTGTTTATGCTGTCCGAAACATTCTTTTTTGTTTTTTCCAGACCTTTTTTGAATTTATCGAAAAAAAACATAACTAACCTCCTTAATCGTTCACAACGTCCTTTACGCGCAAAGAAACAATTTTGGATATGCCCTTTTCGGGCATCGTTACGCCGTAAAGCGTATCGGCATTTTCCATTGTTCCCCTTCTGTGCGAAATGAGTATAAACTGTGTTTTTGATTTATATTTCTTTATGTAATCGTTTAAGCGGTAAACGTTCACCTCGTCCAAAGCCGCCTCAATCTCATCAAAAACGCAAAACGGGAGCGGATTTAATGATAAAACCGCAAAAAGCAGAGCGGAAGCGGTAAACGCTTTCTCTCCGCCGGAAAGAAGCGAAAGATTTTCAAGCCGTTTTCCCGGCGGCTGAACCTCTATTTCTATTCCGCTTTCCAAAATGTTGTCGGGGTCGGTAAGCCTTAAATTTGCCGTACCGCCGCCGAAAAGTTCACGGAAGGTTTCCCTGAAACGCTCGGTTATAAGCTCGAATTTTTCTTTAAATTCTTTTTTCATAACCTTCTGCATTTCTTCTATAAGTTCGTTAAGCGACGCTTCGGCGGAAAGCAAATCCTCCTTTTGTCCGTTTAAAAACGTATAGCGTTCGTTCACTTCCTCGTATTCCTTTATGGAGTCGACGTTGATTGCGCCCATGTTTTTGATTTTTGCCTTTAATGCCGCGGCATTTTTTTTATCCTCCGATACATCGTCGGGGATTTCGCCTATCATATCTACCGCCTGCGAAAACGTAAGTTCGTAGTTTTCCCACATTTCCTCCGAAACGGCGGCAATTTTGTTTTCGGTATTTTCCGATTTCATCATAATGCTTGTTTTTTCGCTTTCAAGCTTTGTGAGAGCCTCATGCGTTTCGGTCTGCTCGGTTTGGTGCTTTAAAAAGGCGGTTTCGATTTCTTCCTTTTGCTTGCGGATTTCTTCGCCCGTTTCGCTGAATTTCAGCAAATGCTCCTTTTCCTGCTCGATTTGCTCGTTTTTAAATTCTATATCCTCCGCAAGCGATTCGTTTTTGTCGGCGAGAGCCTCAATTCTGTTTTTCTTCTTTTGAAGCGAGGCAAGATATTCGTCCTTTTCGGCGAAAAGCGCCTTTTGGTTTTCCGTCTCGTCATAAATTGACTGCGTAATAAAGCCCAAATACGCTTTCTTTTCGTTAAGCTCCGTAAGCGAATTTTTCGTTTTTTCGGCTTCGGCGGTTAATTTATGTGCTTTTTCCTCCGCCGTTTTTATTTCCTCTTCCAAAGCGCAGATTTTTTTGGCTATTTCAAAAACCTCGGCTTTTATCTTGTCTATTTCCGCATTTTTGGACATAAAACCCGACTGCTTTAAGATATTGCCGCCGACAATTGCGCCGCCGATTCTGAAAACTTCTCCGCTCAATGTAACAATTCTGAATTCGCTGTTATATTTTTTCGAAATATATGCGCCGTTTTCGTATGTGTCAACAAGGAGAGTTTTGCCAAGGAGCGATGTAATGATACCCGAAAATTTGGAATCGTATTTCAAAAGGTCTGCCGTTTTTCCCAAAACCCCTTTTTCCTTTAACGCTCCCTTAAAATCGTAATTCTGAACGTGGATTTTTCCTCTCGGCAAAAACGTTGCGCGTCCCAAAGAATGTTTTTTTAAGTATTCTATTATAACCTTTGCGTCGTCCTCGTTTTCGGTAACGATATTCTGAAGCGAACCGCCCAAAACCGCGTCAAATGCGAGAGCCGTTTTTGAGTCCGCTTTTATTATGTCGGAAAGCGTTCCGTAAACCTTAACGTTTTTGATTTTTCCTTGCTTTATTGCGCTGAAAATTTCTTTAACCGATTTTTGGTAGCCCTCGTAATTCTTTTCAAGTTCGGTTAAATACTGTGCCTTTCCCTCTTTTGTGTTTTTGTCTATAAGCAAGCCCGTGCGCTGTTTTTCAAGCTTGTCCTTTTCGATAAGCGAACCCTTTGCGTCCTGCTCCTTTTTTTCTATTTCAAGAAGAATACCGTTGTATTTTTCCGTCTCTTTTTCCGTATTGCGCTTTGTTTCCTTTAAGGCTTCAATCTTTTTTTCACGCTCTTCGGCTAAAATATTATATCTTTTCAGCTTCTTTTCGTCATTTTCCGTTTCATGCGCAAGCTCGGCGGCAAGCTTTTCGTTTGCCTCTATTTCCTGTTCGCAGAGCCTTATCTGATTTTGAAAAGCCGAAATATTAAATTCGCAGTCCTTTTCCTTTTTATAAAGTTCGTCCTTTAAAAGCTCGGCTTCCCTGCGCTTTTGCGAAAGCTCACCCGCACGTGCGGAAAGCTCGGAAAGCTTATCCTTTGTATTCGTGATTTTTCCGTCAAGTTCATCTATGCTGTTTGAAAGTTCGGATTTTTTCTTGCGGTTATCCGTTATTTCTTTGCACCATACCTTAAGGCGCGCGTTTTTCAAATCCTCCGCCAATCCCTCATACTGCAAAGCCTTTGAAGACGCTCTTTTCAAAGCGGGTAAACGGGAAGAAAGCTCCGAAAGTATATCTCCGAGCCTTGTAAGATTATCCTCCGTCTGCACAAGCTTGCGCTCCGCCTCTTCCTTTTTGTGGCGATATTTTGAAATCCCTGCCGCTTCCTCAAAGAAATTACGCCTGTCCTGCGGACGTCCCGAAAGGATTTCGTCCGTTTTGCCCTGACCTACAACGCTGTAGCCGTCTTTTCCCAAGCCCGTATCCATAAAAAGCTCCGTTATATCCCTCATACGGCAAGGCGAACCGTTGATATAATACTCCGTGTCGCCGCCTCTGTAAATTTTTCTTGTTATCGATACTTCGGAAAAATCTATATTTATTCCCTTGTCGGAATTGTCAAGCACAAGCGTAACCTGCGCATAGTTTAACGGGCTTCTTTTCTGCGTTCCCGAAAAAATAACGTCCTGCATACCGGGGGCGCGAAGCGTTTTCGGCTTCATTTCGCCCAATACCCAGCGTATAGCGTCCGAAATATTGCTTTTTCCGCTTCCGTTCGGACCGACAATTGCGGTTATTCCGTCATTAAACGAAAGCAGAGTTTTATCGGGAAACGATTTAAAACCCGTAAGTTCGATTGATTTTAAGTACATATACAGCTTAACCTCTATTTCAATAATTAATATATTATACCATAAACTCAAACATTTTTCAATAGAAAACAGCGAAAAAATCAAAGTTTGCACCAAAAAATTTTCACTTTGCACTTGACAACGAAAAAAAACGGATATATAATAATTTTATTGCAGAATAGGGAGGATTGAGAAGTATGAGAAAAACTGCAATTATAACTTTATTTTTTATGATGTTTGCTCTTTTCGGGACGGCTGCCGCCGATGATTCGCAGGAAACCGTCTCCACGGGAGCATATTTTAAATTCGGAAGATATGCGGGAAACGACCTTTTATGGCGGCTTGTAGACGTCGATTCAAACGGTGCGCTTTTGCTTTCCGACACGGTTTTTGCGCCGAGAGCGTTTGACACACCCGGGACGGCGCAAACAGGCTCGCACAAAGCAACAAGAGGAAAAAAGAGAAATGAACAAGGCTCGAATTACTGGGCGGATTCAAATATACGCACATGGCTTAATTCAACCGCACAGAATTTTTCGGATATAACATGGGACTGCGGAAGCGCACCCAACGGAAACTACGGTTATTCGTCGGAGGGCGGATTTTTGAGGGAGTTTTACGCTTCGGAAATAAGCCTTATAAAAACCGTTACGCAAGACACGCTTTTGGACTGTAACGAATATGACAATATGACCCCCTACGGCAGTGCGGCACATTTGAACAAAACGGCAATAGGCGAGGTTATGGCTAACTATTCCGAGGCCTATAAAACAAGCGTAACGGACAGGGTGTTTTTGCCCGATATAAAACAGCTTTTAGGCGCAAAATCACAGGTGGGCAATTACATTTGGTCATCTTCCGCCTACTGGCTCCGAACGCCGAGAGCAAACAATAATACAAATTCCTCAAAAGTCAGATATATACATACCGATAGGGTTATTTCCGATGATTTTGCTTATTCTTCAAACAGCATCGGCGTCCGTCCTGCGTTTTATATTTCGGAATCGGCTGTTATAACGGGCGGAACGGGCGCAAAGGACGACCCGTACACAGTTACGGCCCCCATAGGCTTTACGGGTGATGTTATAGCGTCGGCAAATATCCCCGCATATAACGGAAATGCCAAAAGCGGATATGTAATCTCCGTTATACGCTCGGCGCAGGGAAAAATCAAAAAAATATATATGACGAACATACAGCTGAATCCGAGTACGCCGACTCCCGTATCGGTTACGCTTGAGGGCGCATATATCGTGCAGGGCGACAAATTCGACATATATGCGTGGGACGGAGCGATGAAACCGTCAATCGGCGACGAGCATTTTGAATTTACGAGCAGCGGCGGCGCACTTCAAATAACACGCATAAACAGCTCGGAAAGTTAGGTATCGAGAAAAAATTGTTAAAAACCATTGACATAAAACGCTTTTTTATGCTATAATAAAGAATAAACGAAAAAACGAAAACAGGAAGTGAAAACATGGATAAAAAATATCTGACAGACGAAGAAACAAAAAAATATGCGGCGCTTGTGAGAAAGTATGCCAATATAGATAGCGAACTTTATTCAAAATACAATGTAAAAAGGGGCTTGAGAAATGCCGACGGCACGGGTGTGCTTGTCGGACTTACAACCGTGGGCGAGGTTACGGGATATATCGTCGTGGATAACGAAAAGCTCCCCATACCGGGCAAATTAAGCTACCGCGGAAGAGAAATAAGAGACATAATTGCTCATCAGAAGGATATGCGTTTTTCTTTTGAAAATATTATTTATCTGCTTCTTTTTTCGGAAATTCCGTCGGAGGAGGAATTTAAGGAATTTTGCAGCCTCATGTCGGAAATGAGAGAACTTCCCGAAGGATTTACGGAGGACACTATTTTAAAATGCCCCAGCAATAACATTATGAATAAGCTTGCGAGAAGCGTGCTTACGCTGTATTCTTATGACGATAACCCCGACGATACGTCGGTTGAAAACGTTTTGAGACAGGCTCTTTCGATAATTTCGCGCTTAAGCGTTATTGCGGCGTACGGCTACCAGGCGAAAAAGCATTATTATGATGACCAAAGCCTTGTTCTTCATAAGAGCGTAAAGGACTATTCCATTGCCGAAAACTTCCTGCATCTTATAAGAGATAACAAGCAGTTTACACCGCTTGAAGCGCAGACGCTTGACCTTATGCTCGTTCTTCATGCGGAGCATG
>USLP01000110.1 GCA_900555525.1 uncultured Eubacteriales bacterium | reverse complement strand
GCATTTTTCTGGTCGCCGAGCTTCTTATAAACAGTACCCTTAACGGATTTAACCTTGTAGTTATTCATGCACCAAAGCGTTAAGTCAAGCGCATGAGTTCCTATATCGATAAGCGGACCGCCGCCCTGCTCTTCCTCGTTAAGAAATACGCCCCATGTTGGAACTGCTCTTCTGCGAAGCGCGTTAGCCTGTGCAAAATAGATTTCTCCGAGCTCGCCGTCCTCACAGCACTTATGTACATAGCTTGCTTCGGGTGTACAGCGGTTCTGATAGCCGATAGAAAGCTTTTTGCCTGATTTTTTATAAGCTTCGTACATAGCCTTTGCCTGCGCGTAGGTTTTTGCCATAGGCTTTTCGCACATAACATGGCAGTCGCTTTCGAGAGCATAGATTGTCACGGGCGCATGGCTCTTGTTAGGTGTGCAGACATGAACAACGTCCAATTTTTCGTTATCTATCATTTCCTTATAGTCCGTATAAACCTTTGCGTCCTCCGTTCCGTATTCTTTTGCGGCTTTTTCCGCTTTTTCCTTAATGATGTCGCAGAATGCAACCATTTCCACCTCATCGATTTTTTTAAGTGAAGGCATATCCTTTCCGTTTGCGATCCCTCCACAGCCTACGATTCCGATTCTCAATTTCTTTGTTTCCGACATTTTAAATGTCCTCCTTAAAATTATTAATTGTTGAATCCCTAAGGATTAATTTATGTTTTAATATTTTTTTTCGTTCTGTGATTTTTTCGCCCTTTAGGCGCATATACAGCATTTTAAAGGCTTCTCTGCCGAGGTCTTTTTTCGGCTGTGAAACGGTCGAAAGCTGCGGCTCATATGCGCCAAATCTATATCGTCAAAGCCGATAACAGCTACATCGTCGGGAACCTTCAGCCCAAACGCTTTTATAGAATTTATCGCGCCTATCGCCATACGGTCGGAAATCGCAAAAAGTGCGTCAAATTTTTCACCGCGCGAAAGAAGCTCTGCCGTAAGATTATACGCACTGCGAAAGCCGTAGTTTCCGTCAAATATTATACGTCCGTCAGGTGATATTCCGTTATCCGTAAGCGCTTTCGCATATCCGTGATAACGCTTGCTTGAAGATATAAAGTGATTGACAACTCCGCAGTATGCAATTCTTCTGCGCCCCGATTTTATATGATATTCCGTTGCATCATAAGCCGCCTTTACGTTATCTATAGCGACAAAATACGAATCGGGGTCTATGTATTCGCTGCACTGCACGACATTATATTTTTTTGAAAATTTGTGCATTTCCTCGCTCGTCATTGTAGTATTCATGATGATTGCGCCGTCGGCAACGCCGTTGCGCATCAAATTCAGATAATTCTGCTCCGATTGCCTATTATCGTTCGTTATACAAAGCATTATGCTGTAGCCGTATTTATGCGCCTCCCTGTCGATGCCGTCTATAACACGTGAAAAAAACGAATTTGCAATCGTTGTCATGATGACAAGTATAAGCTTTGTTTCTTTCGTACGCAGATGACGCCCCAAGAGGTTTGGTTCATAACCGTATTTCTTTATTATCTCGTTTATACGCTTTGCGGTTTTCTCGGAAACCTTGTCGCTGTTATTGATAACTCTCGACACCGTCGCCGATGAAACATTCGCCAATTTCGCTATTTCGGCTATATTCACAACACTCCGCCTTTCATAATTTTTGAAAATGTAATCGATTACATTTTTGACTAAAAAAATAAAAGCCTCAAAAATGAAATCGTTTACATAGTTATATATAACATAAATTTTTTCATTTGTCAAGGCTTTTAATAAAACTTTTTTAATTTTTATGAGAGTTTTATTTTACGTAATAAACGTAATTGTCTTTTCTGGGCTTTGCGGCTTTGGGTTCTTCATCCGAGTAGCCCAAAATGCAATGACCTATTCCCTCGTAATCGCCCGTTATGCCAAGCTCTTTAAGAATTTCTTTGCCCTCGTCGGATTCAAATTCTTCTTTTGCTCTGTGAATCCAGCAGCTTGCTATGCCCTCGCTGTGAGCCGCAAGCATAAGATTTCCCATAACGAGGCTGCCGTCATAAATATATGTCGGCATACTCTTATCGGCAAGAACAACGAGAACTACGGGCGCGCCGTAAAACGGGTCGCCGTCACTTCCCATAATATGTGCATTCATCTTTGAAAGCTTATCGCGCATTTTCTTATCCGTTACCGCAACAATAATCGGCGACTGACGTCCCATGCCCGTCGGAGCGTACGTTCCCGCTTTTATTATTCTTTCAAGAACATCATCGGGAATCATATCGGGTTTATATTTTCTAACGCTTCTTCTCTCACACATTTCATCGATTAAGCTTTTCATAATTATCGCCCTTTCTCGAAATTATTTCATAAGTTCGCAGATATTGTTTGAAAATTCAACAGGGTCGTCAATCGGAAGTCCCTCAATCAAGCGAGCCTGATTGTAAAGCAATTTTGTATAAAGTCCGAGCTTTTCTTTATCGTTTTTGTAAGCGTCCTTAAGCTTTTCAAAAATCGGGTGGCTTTCGTTTATTTCCAAAACCTTCTGCGCCTTTATCTTTTCGCTGTTCGGCATTGCTTTTAATACCTTTTCCATCTCAATAGAGAGTGCGCCTGCCGAAGATAAGCATACAGGGTGGCTCTTAAGACGTTTCGACGCTTTAACCTCATTAACATCATCTTTTATATATTCTTTCATAGCGTCGAAAAGCTCTTTGTTTTCCTTGGGTTCTTCTTTGTTTTCGTCCTTTTCCTCATCGGAGAAGCCCAAATCACCGTTTGCAATCGAACGGAATTCCTTATCCTTATACTTCATCATCATTGTAACGGCAAACTCGTCAACATCGTCCGTAAGATAAAGTATCTCATAGCCTCTGTCGGCAACAAGCTCCGTTTGCGGAAGCTTTGCAATCTTGTCAACGGATTCGCCGCAGGCATAATAGATATACTTCTGGTCGGGCGCCATTCCCTCAACGTATTCGTCAAGCGTAACGGGCTTTTTCGCCTTTGAAGAATAGAAAATCAATAAATCCTGCAAGAAATCCTTATTCATTCCGTAATCGCTGTAAACACCGAATTTTATCGTTTTGCCGAATGCCTCGAAAAATTCTTCATATTTATCACGCTCGTTTTTAAGCATATTCAAAAGCTCTGCTTTTATCTTTTCTTTGATTTTCTTCGCTATGAAAAGAAGCTGTCTGTCATGCTGCAAAAGCTCACGGGAGATATTCAAGGATAAATCCTGCGAATCAACAAGACCCTGGACAAATCCGAAATAGTCGGGCAGTAAATCCGAGCATTTCTCCATAATCATAACGCCGTTTGAATAAAGCTCCAATCCTTTTTGGTATTCCTTTGTATAAAAGTCATACGGCGGACGCTTCGGTATATAAAGTATTGCGTTGTAGCTTGTTATACCGTCAACATTCGCATGAATGTATTTAAGCGGTTTTTCAAAGCCGTAATGCTTATCGAGATAGAAATTCTCATAGTCCTCCGCTTTAAGCTCGTTTTTGTTTCTTCTCCAGAGCGGAACCATGCTGTTTAACGTTTCGTCCTCAAAATATTCTTCGGTTTCCTTATCGTCCCCCTCTTTGGGTTTCGTCTTTTTAACAAGCATCTTAATCGGGTAACGGATAAAGTCGGAATACTTCTTTATAAGCGACTTAATTCTGTATTCCTCCAAAAATTCGTCATAGTTTTCTTCTTCGGTATTTTTCTTTATCTCAAGAATGATTTCCGTACCGGTTTCTTCCTTTTCGCACGGCTCAACCGTATATCCCGACGCACCCTTTGATTCCCATTTATAAGCCGTATCGGAATCCATGCTCTTGGAAATAACGGTTACCTTGTCCGCAACCATAAACGACGAATAAAAACCGACGCCGAACTGACCGATTATGTCAACTCCGTCTTTTGCTTCGTTTTCGTTTTTAAATGCAAGCGAACCCGATTTTGCGATTGTGCCGAGGTTCTTTTCAAGTTCTTCCTCCGTCATGCCGATACCCGTATCAATAATCTTAAGTATTCTGTTTTCCTTGTCGGCTTCTATACGGATATAATATTTCTCCCTGTCAAAAGTCAGGCTGTCATCGGAAAGCGTTCTGTAATACACCTTATCGATTGCGTCGCTTGCGTTGGAAATAAGTTCGCGCAGGAATATTTCCTTATGCGTATAAATTGAATTAATCATGAGATCCAAAATTCTTTTGGATTCTGTTTTAAACTGTTTCGTTGCCATTTTAACCATATCCCTTCTTAGGAAAATACATATTATTAGCACTCACTTCTTTTGAGTGCTAATAATATTATAGCAAATCATTTTTCATTTGTCAATAGTTTTTTAAAAAATTTTAAGCGTTTTTAAATATTCCTTCGTTTCCCTATCGATGCGGAAGCTTTCACGCGCCTTTTGGATAGCTTTGTTATGTACCCATAAAGGCAGGCTTTTATTTTCAAAATATGTCATTGCACAGTCTTTTTGCTTTGCGAGCGCAGTCGCAAAATACCACGCAATCATCATATTTATATAGTATTCATCGCTTTCCGCTTCCGATACCGTTTTCATATATTCGGGCGAAAATTCCTCATCGAGATAAAAGCGCATAAGCATACCTATGCCGTATCTTACCGTATATGTATGCTTCGATTTTATCCATTTCATAGCGTAAGACAAAAGCTTGTCCGTATTCTTTTTAAAGCTTTTGGGGCAAAAGCCGTCGCAGGTCGCCCAATTGTCGATATACGGCAAAAAACGCTCCGTTTCCGATACCGCAGTATCAAAATCCTTTATCACCTCAATCAAAAATGCGTGCAGATTATTCTCCTCATAATATTTATGAGGAAGATTTTTCAAAAACTCCTCCGATTCGGGCATTTTTGAAAATTCACGTGCAAATTTACGCAAAACGGGCGTCCGTATCCCTATTATATTTTCACTTTTTATATTCGGTATCAGCTTTTCATGAAATTTTTTATAATCCTCATCCTTAAGTTGAAAAAGCTGTTCTCTGACAAATTTTCCGGTCATTTTTTACCTCCTTCAAAAAACAGCGAGGACGTATGCCTCGCTGTTTCGGTTATCCCACATATCCCCATGGGTTAACGGGTTTTCCGTTTATTCTTATTTCAAAGTGGAGATGCGGTCCCGTGCTGTTACCCGTATTTCCGACTTTTCCGATTACTTCGCCCTGTGCGACCTTTTGACCGTTTTTAACGTTTATTGCGCTCAAATGACCGTAATACGTTTCTTTGCCGTTGCCGTGGCTGATTTTTATAAAGTTGCCGTAGCCGCTGTACCAGCCTGCATACGTAACCGTGCCGCCGTCAGCCGCCTTTACGGGGTCGCCTATTTTGCCGCCATAGTCAACGCCGTTATGGTTTCTGCCCCAGCGTGCGCCGAAACGAGAAGTAACAACGCCGTAGTAAGGACGTATAAAATTGCCTGTTGAAGATGTTTTCGGCTTTACCTTTGTACCCACAGACACAACCTCGTTCTGCGGATATGAAAGTATAACAGCGTCCGCCTGCGTTTTATCAACAACCTGATTATTAACCTTTGTTACATTATACACAACGTTTTTCTTGCCGTATACACCGCTTTTCGTAACCTTGCGAATAC
>USLP01000109.1 GCA_900555525.1 uncultured Eubacteriales bacterium | reverse complement strand
CCGAAAAAACAGAAATTTAACAGTCAACAGCAAGCAATGTTCGTTTTTCCACATGGAAAAACGATGCTTTCTACATATTATCACTGCCCGTTTTCCGCTGTCTTTTTTAATGAAATCAAAAGAAAGATAATACCGGTACCGGTCAAAATATGACCGATTCCCGCAACACCCGAAACAGCAGCGTTTGCCGCAGCCGATAAAGATATATTCAAGACTTGAGTAATACCGCGTATTACCATCGTAAGTGCGGTAACAGGCAAACCGATATTATATACCCACAAAAATATGCGAAATGCCTTATGCTTTTTCATTTTTATAACAACTTCTTTCATCACTTATATTCGTATGTGTCGGTTAGTTTAATAATTCCCATCGCCGTTCATCTGCAAATTTATCCGTATATGTTAAGCTTTTTTATTATATCGCAAACCTCACCGCTTGTCAATTGATAATTGTTCCAAACTTTCCTTTTTGGCAAATACAATTTCAACGGTTATCATACATCGGCAAAATGTATCCGCCAACAATCGCTTTATTACAGTCAGCTTACATCTTCGTTCCGTTTGTTAAGCGATATTCGCTCGGTGATTTACCGCTCATTTTTTTGAAAATCCGATTGAAGCTTCTGACGCTGCCGAAGCCGCTTTCAAAAGCAATTTCGGTCAACGTTTTTGCCGGGTCGGAAATTATTTCGCATGCGGCTTCAAATCGGCATATGTTAAGAAATTCTTTAAAATTCATCATGAAAAATTTATGAAATATTCCGGAAAAATAGTGATATTCATATCCAAGAGCCGACGCAGCTTGACAAAGTGTCAGATTTTCCGCAAAATTTTCGTATACATAGCTCAAAATCTTATTGGCAAGCTCTCCTCCCAATCGCACATCTGCAGCTTCGGCATGGGCAACACACTGCGAAGCAAGCAGATAAAGACAGCCGATAAGCGTGTAGATATCGGCTGTTTGACGGCAGAAAAGAGATTTCGTCAAAAAGCTTTCGACATCGAAATCACATTTAAATTTGGAAAATACGGTTCCGCCGTATTCTTTTGCGAATTTCGGAAAAAAGTCCTCGGAAAATACGCCTACCCACACATGCGAGCCATGAGGAATGTCGAAGGAGTGCGGAATATTCGACGGAATAATCAAACATTCGCCGCATAAAACAACTGTCTTTATTCCGTTATATATTATCTGCATTTCTCCGTCTATGACATATATTATCTCAAAATTTCTGTGAAAGTGCATTTGATATGCGATTTTTTCGTATATAAATATGTTATAGTTGTAATTTCCTTTTGAGTTTGATATTTGATGAATCATTGCAGTCCCTTTCATATCTTAACTTTTGTCTATAATTATATAACTATTTTCTTGATTTGTCAAGTCTTTTGAGATATATTATAGACAGGAGGTCGATTGAATTGTATGGGATAATATTTTCAATTGAGGAATTTTCGGTCTATGACGGACCGGGGATAAGAAGTACGGTATTTTTAAAAGGCTGCCCATTAAGATGCAATTGGTGCCACAATCCGGAGGGACAGAATGCATATCGGGAGCTTATGAAAAATCCGAACGGCTGCATACACTGCGGAAGCTGTGTGGATAAAAGCGGGGGATTGACCGAAGAAAGCATTAAAAAATGTCCGATGAATCTGATACGAATGTGCGGTGAGAGCATTAGTGCGGCGGCACTTTGCGAGAGGCTTTTTAAGAATGAGGATATGTATTCGGGCGGTGGCGGCGTAACCTTTTCGGGCGGCGAGCCGCTTTATCAAAGCGATTTTTTGCTTGAATGTCTTAAAATTTTAAAAGGCAGAATACATACAGCTGTTCAGACAAGCGGATTTTGCGGCGAACCGAGCTTTGAAAAAGTTCTTGCGGCGACGGACTGTTTTCTTTTTGATTTAAAGCTTGCCGATGAAAAGGAGCATATCCGATATACAGGAGTTTCGAATAAGCCTATATTGAAAAATTTTGAAAAGCTTGCGGCATCGGAAAAGGATTTTGTTGTGAGAGTGCCGTTGATTCCGGGAGTTACCGATACTGAAAAAAATATAGAAGAAATATCAAAGATTATGAAGAAAAACAAAGTTTTTTATGCCGAGCTTTTGCCCTACAACAAAATGGCGGGCGGTAAATATAAGGCACTCGGGAGAGAATACACGCCCGATTTTGACCATGAAGCCAAAGTGAATACAAGGAAAAGCGTATTTAAAAAGCACGGCATAGAAGTGAAAATTTTATAAGGAGTGTGAGCGATATGACAAAAAGAGTTGAAAAGCTGCTGCAGCTGCTGAAATCGAAGGAGTATAAAAAACAGAGGGAGCATATAAAACCATGGAATTTCGAAAAGCTGTACGACATAAAATATCAGGCAGAGTGTTTTGAAAAAATATTGGAGCACGAAAAGCCGCTTATTTTCGAAAATGACCGAATGGGCTTTAATCGCAGCACCGACTGCACGCTTATGACGGCGAGCGGAAATGTAACCCCGGATTATTGTTATGTAATATCGAGCGGTTTTGACAAAATTTCCGAAGAAATTCGGGAAAGCCGAAAAAAGCATCCCGAAAATGCAGAGCTTGCCGACGCAATGCTGAAATGCATCGATGCGGCATGCAAAATGGCGGATAGATACAAAGCGCTTGCAAAAGAAAATGGGAACAAGGCACTTTACAATGCGCTTTGCCGTATTCCGCATAAGGGGGCGGACAGTTTTTACGAAGCGTGCGTATTCTTAAAGATGTCAATATTTTTTATCAGAGCTGATTTTGCAAACCATATAACCCTCGGAAGATTCGACCAATATATGTATCCTTTCTATCTTAAGGATAAAGAAAAAGGTATTTCGGATGAAGAAATATTTGAAATAATCGAAGAATTTTTCATATCGGTAAACTTTGATACCGACCTTTACTTTGGAATTCAGCAGGGCGATAACGGACAAAGCATGGTTTTGGGCGGTTTTGACAAGGATGGGAAAAGTGTGTTTAACGAGCTTTCGAAAATGTGCATGGAAGCATCAATGGAGCTGTTGCTGATTGACCCGAAGATAAATTTGAGAGTAGGCAGGAATACGCCAAATGAGCTTTTGGAATATGCAACGCATATGACAAAAAAAGGCCTCGGTTTTCCGCAATATTGCAACGACGACGTGGTTATTCCGGGCTTGGTTAAGCTTGGATATGATATAAACGATGCGATTGATTACACCGTTGCGGCATGCTGGGAATTCATAATTCCCGGAAAAGGAGCGGATATCCCGAATATCGAAACAATGGATTTTCCGCATGTTGTGAATGATGTAATAACGGAAAAGCTTGAAGCGTGTAATACATTTGACGAACTGCTTGTCTTTGCAAAAAATGCGATTCATGCAGAATCCGATCGTATAATCGAAAGAGGAAAAGCTTTCAAAACACCGCCGCTTTTATTCTGTTCCATCTATATGGACGGTTGTATAGAAAAACTTGCCGAAATGTATAATAACGGAGTAAAATACAGTAATTTCGGGTGTCACGGCGCAGGCATAGCCAATGCGGCGGATGATCTTGCGGCAGTGAAAAAAGCGGTATATGACGATAAGACGGTCGATAAGAAAACGCTGCTTTGTGCATTGGAGAAAAATTTTGAAGGCTGTGCCGAGGTGAGAAATATTTTAAGAGCATGCCCTAAAATGGGAAATAACGATGACTATGTCGATGATATTGCGATTGAGTTGATGTACGAATTTTCAAAGGATATAAATAATCGCAATAACGGGCACGGCGGCATTTGGCGTGCCGGTACGGGCAGTGCAATGGAGTATCTTTGGAAAGGCGAGAAATGCCCGGCAACAGCAGACGGAAGATTGGCATATTCTCCGTATTCGTCAAGCTATTCGCCGTCGCTCGATGTAAAGACTGACGGACTTTTATCGGTCTTTAAATCATTTACCAAATTTGACCTTACAAATATAATAAACGGCGGTCCTATGACAATTGAAATTCATGATACGGTTTTGAAAAACGACATCGGAATAAAAAAGACGGCTCTGTTGGTTAAAAAATTCATTGAGCTTGGCGGGCATCAGCTGCAGCTTAATTCGGTCAATCGAGACAGACTGATTGACGCGCAAAAGCACCCGGAGAATTACCCAAACCTGATTGTGCGCGTTTGGGGCTGGAGCGGATATTTTAATGAACTTGATTTAAGGTATCAGAACCATATTATAAAGCGCACGGAATATATTTTATAACGTCAGCTAATCCGGCAAGACGGTAAAAAAAGTTAAGATGAAGCGGAGCATATAAATAAAGCGCGAAAAAACAAGTTTAATTGCCGTTGAATTTTGTCTTTAATTACACTCCGCTTCAAGCTTTTCCAAAAACAGACCTTTGGCATGAGGCTCCGCCCCGGATATGGTTAAAAAAGCAAATTTTCCGCGATACCGCATCAAAACGCTCATTAATCCGCAAAGGATTGCCTGCGCTTTTGGGATTTATTACAATCATTTTAATTATTTCTAAAATACAATCTCGGCATAATACGGCTTATGGTCGGATACAACCGAATCAATAACACCGCACCGCACCGCACCGTCTTGGCTTCCTTGTTCGTAAAAATATAATCAATTTTAATATTCGCATTATCGGAGGGATATGTCAGCAATTTTTCATCATTTTCAGACGTATCTTTTAAAATTTTTCTCAACTGTTTTATATGAACCGAGGAAGGCTCGCAGTTAAAATCCCCCATTAAAATAAAATTCTTTTCTCTTTGCCGTGCAATTTCAAGAACCTTTTTTACCGCCTCGTCTCTTTCGGCTCCCACAAGCCCGAAATGAGTAACAAGCACATCTACCTTCTTTCCTGCGTCAACGGTTGCTTTTAAAATACACCTTGTTTCGTAATATGTATCTTCGCTTCTGTCTGTTGTATCGGGTATTTTTATCACAGAAACGTCCGTAATGGGATATCGCGACAAAAAGCCGTTGCCGTACTCGCTGTTTTTCCAAAAAACCGCCGGAGCGAAATATCGGTATTTATACCCTGCCTTTAACGCTATTTCCTCTGTTTGTTCGGTAAACTTTCCGCCTGAACCGTACACCTCGTTCAGCCCCACCAAATCAGCTTTGGCTTCCCTGATTACCCTTGCCGCAAGCGACGGATCAATAATTTCTTCATTCAAAAAAGCCAAGGTTTTTCGCCTTGGCTTTTTTATGTATGCAAACCTACGGTGCGTTGCCGTAGGTTTGTGCATTTGATTTTATTTCATAAATTCTTCAAGTGATATATCCGCCATAGTCAAAATGCTTTTTAATGTCCCTTTTGCTATTTCCGAATGGTTGGGTATTATAACAATTCGTTCTTTGTTGGAATATTTCATATGGCTTCTTTTTGGCTAATGAATTTAAAGTTATTGCAGAAATTTTAAATTTTGCACCGCAGGGAATGACTTATGTGTCATTCCGCTTGTTTGAACAACCCCATAAACGGGCGACCACGCAGGGGTGCCCCTACGGTGAGATGCCCCAAATACATAGATTATAATCAAAAAAAGGACGTTTTGAAAATCAAACGTCCTTTTAATGTGCATTTTTGGAATTTTAGTACATTCCGCCCATACCGCCCATTCCGGGAGCGGCAG
>USLP01000108.1 GCA_900555525.1 uncultured Eubacteriales bacterium | reverse complement strand
TATCCCATTTTGCAAGCATTGCGTTCGTATCGGAATAACCTTCAAAATCGTCTTGGAAAAGTACGTTAAAGTAAAGCACCTTATTAAATTCCAAAGTGTCAAAGCCGTCCGTTATGTTTGATACGTTTATTGTATAACTGCTCTCCAAATCAAATTTTCCGTTTGCGGGAGTTATTTTTATTCTTTTTCCGCTGTTTTCAAGCGAAACCGCTGCTGAAATCGTTTCGCCTGTTACATTATTTTTGATTTCAACCGCAGGAGCTGTCGTTACCGCCGAGCTCATTTCAAGCTCAACGCAAGCTTCTGTCGCAAATTCATCTGAAATTGCGAGAATATCTGCTATATCTCTGAAAATCGGTTTGTAAGCCTTGATATTATCGAGATAGAGATAGTTATCTTCAGACGTATTATCGTTTACGCTTCCCATAAAGCCGAAGTAACCCGTATGTTGTATACTTCCTGCAGTCTCTCCGTAATATTTAAACTTTGTACCATCATATTCAGCCGGTACTTCCCACCGGAATATGCCGTCATAGTAGTATCTTAAAATATCATTTTCTCCGACAGTTCTCTCTGTTATCTGCGTTACCGTTTTCTTTTCGTTATTCAAATCATTAAGCTCATTGTTTGCCCAATATTGTTTTGCGTTTCCCAAGCATACTCCTGCGGTGTTTCCCCACTGCCATGTTCCCCATTCTGTAGAACCTGCATACAGACCGTTCCAAGGAACAGTACAATTGACAAATGTATAAAGCTTACCTTTTCTTGCGTTTTCAACGTCAAAGCTTAAAACGTAAGAATCGTATTGGCTTGTATTATCTGTAACATCCTTGTTGGTCAAAACCGAGTTGTCTCGGTGCTTTTTAAATACAAGGCGATTATTTCCGTTTGCTTCGGTATTAAGCGCTATATACTCCTCCGTAGCCGCCATATCATCCCAAGTCCCTTGAAATTTTCTAAACATATCCCATTTTGCAAGCATTGCGTTCGTATCGGCATAGCCTTCAAAATCGTCTTGGAAAAGAACGTTAAAGCTTAAAATCTTTTCAAAAATTACGCTTCCGCCAACGCTTACCTTTACAAGATAGCTTTTTGAAAGATCATATTTTCCGTCCGCAAGCGTAATTTTAATACGCTTATTGTCGCTGTCGGTAAGCAGTGTTGCATTGTCATAAAGCTTTGATGATTCAACGGCAACATTCGCCGTTTTTACTTCGTTTGACGAGCGGTCTGTAATTTCCGCCGTAGGTGTAGAGGTTACTGCAAGGTTTGTTTCGAGCTCTATGCAGTCTTCCGTCGCATAGAATGCGCTGACTGCCAAGGTCTCTTCATCTGCAAGCGCCGTCAATCCACACATTGTGAATACAAGCGCCGTGATTAACGTGATTAAAAATAGTCTTTTTTTCATGTTCCATGGTCTCCTTTGTTTTATATATTTTTATTTTTTTCAACATTTTGAAACGGCGACGCCGTTTTTTTCGGGCGCTCACGCAGTGTCGCCCATACGGAGTATTTCCCTTGGATTTGTGCGTTACCCTTTTACCGAGCCGACAACAAGACCCTGCGTTAAATATTTCTGGAATATCGGGAATATCACAAGCATAGGTCCTGCCGCAAGGATTGCCATTGCGTAACGGTAGCTTTCTATCGGTGCGTCGTCCGAATTGAAAAGCCCCGAGCCTTCGTTTGCTACCTGTTTTATATACTGTGCCTCGCGCAGTATTCTCTGTAGCATATACTGCAATGAATACAATTTAGGGTTTCTTATATATATAAGCGTTGTATTCCAGTCGTTCCACTTTGCAAGCAAGGTCATAAACGCAATCGTTGCCAAAACAGGCGTTGAAAGCGGAATTATCATTTTGTAAAATATTTTTATTTCGCTTGCGCCGTCTATCTTTGCCGCCTCCACAAGTTCAGACGGCAGACCCTGGAAAAATGTTCGTATTATTATAACATTCCATGCCGAAACAAGAGCGGGCAATACATAAATCCAAAAGTTATTATCAAGATGCAGATACTTTGAATTAATTATGTATGACGGTACCAAGCCTCCCGAAAATAGCATTGTAAAGAAAAGATAAAAGCTCAATGCATTTTTGAATTTACAGTTTTTTCTTGAAAGAGGATAGGCAACCATCGCCATAACAATAAGCGACAAAAGCGTTGTAATTGCAGTAAACGCAATAGTTACAGCGTATGCGTTTATGATCGTATCGGGCTGTTTAAAAACCATTCTGTATGCTGTGAAATCAACAACTTTAGGTATAAGCGTATAACCAAATTCCTTTATGCTTGCCTCCGATGAAAGCGAAATTGAAATCAAAAGCAAAAGCGGAAATATGTACGCTGCGCTTATTAAAATAAATACGGCGTTTAATATTATCTGACCTGTCTTTGTATAGTTTTTCATTGTTTATTCCGCCTCCTTTATTAAAATAAGCTGTTTTCGGGTGAAATTCTTTTTACAATAAGATTTGTTATTATAACAAGTATCATTCCCACAAGCGACTGGAAAAAGCCTATTGCCGCCGATATGCTCATATTGCCGTCCTGCAGACCTCGGAATACGTACGTCGGAATTATATCCGTTGTCGAATACAGACTTCCTATATTTCTCGGAACCTGATAGAAAAGTCCGAAATCTCCCTGAAATGTGCTTCCCAATGCAAGAATCACCTGAATGGTTATCAAAGACATTATTTCGGGAACGGCGATTTTTACCGTTTGGAGATATTTGGAAGCTCCGTCTATTTCCGCCGCCTCGAAAAGCTCGGGGTTTATTCCCATAAGAGCCGCATAATATATAATAGAGCTCCAGCCCGTATTCTGCCACAGATGAACAATAGTAAGTATTCCGGGCCATGCTTCGGGCTTTGAATACCAGTCGATAGGTTCTTTACCCATAGAAATAAGCATATTGTTTACGATACCGCTGCTCGGATTCAAAAGAGCGTATACTATAAATGAAATGAGGACTATCGACATAAATTTCGGTAAAATCATTATTGTATTATAAGTTTTTACCAAATAGCGTCTTCTTAAGTTGTAGAGCATAAGCGCTACCAAAACCGCAAAAAAAGTTCCGATAAGCAAAAACCAGAGGTTATACAAAACCGTATTTCTTATAAGCCTTGCGGCGTCCTGTGAAGCGAAGAAGAATTTAAAATTCCTCAGTCCGACCCACGGGCTTGCCCAGATACCTTTATTGGAATTAAATTCCTTAAAGGCGATAATTACACCGTACATAGGTATGTAGCAAAAAACAAAAAATAAAACGAGCGCGGGAAGCTGGAGTATAAAAAGCTGCCAGTTATCCTTAATGTTACCCGATATTCGATTTTTCGCATTTTTCTTAAAAACATTCATTTTGTCTCTCTCCTTTGTCTTTATAATATAATTTTAGCACAAAAGCATTAAAATAACAAGTTCAAATTTGGTACTTTGGTATACTTTTGGTACAACTTTAATGAAATCGTATACAAAAGAGACAGTAAAGTTTTGTAAGTTGTTCCGTTTATTTCATAAAAAAAGTATTAAAATTATACTTTTTCGTCAAAATTATACTTGAAATATTTGACAATATACAGTATAATATAAATAAGAAAGAAAAAATGAGGTTTTGTTATGTACAAACTACTTGCTGCGGAAGATGAAGAATATTCCAGAAGCTTTTTATGCAATCACCTTAGAGAAAAATTCAATGGAATTTTGAAAATAATAGAGGTTTCGGACGGAAAAGACGCACTCGATATTATAAAGAAAAAAGGTGCGGACATACTTATAACCGATATAAGAATGCCGTTTGTTTCGGGTGTTGAACTTGTGGAATATATAAAAAAGCATAATCTCGGAATCATATCCGTTCTGATTAGCGGATATGAGGAATTTGAATACGCAAAACGAGGTATTGAAGCCGGAATCAGGCAATATTTTGTTAAGCCGTTTGATTTTTCCGTGCTTGACGAACTTATTATGGACTTTTTAAGAGAGCTTGACGCAAAGCATATAAAACGTCCGCAGTTTATCGGAAACGAATCTGCGGAAATCGAAGAATTCTTTTTGAACCTTGTTTACGGTGATGCCGAAAGCAAGGAAGAAACGGAAAAAAGCGCTCTATCGCTCCATATCCCCTTTCCGCTCGATAAAACCCCATGCGATATTATAGAGCTATCTCTGGAGGGCTATGACGATTTTTTGGGTAAAAAGTGGGGCTATACAAAGGATTCTCTTAACACGGCGATTGACAACCTCGTTTCGGGATTTATCGATTCCGCCTATATTTACTGCATAAGAAAAGAAAACGGTTTTTTTGAATATCTGATTTTCAGAACGAATGATGAAAAAATAAATTATGACAACATTGCGGACAGGATAAACAATATTTTAAAGCTTCCGATTAAGGTTTTGCGGAAGGATTCGGGATTTTCCGATTTGTATGAGCTTATCGGAAGTAAAAACAAAGAGGTTAATGTTAAAGAAAAGGCTCTCATAACCTCATCTTACATTTCGGAAAAGAAATATGATGAAGCAAAGCGAATTATAAAAAGCGTGAAAATGTCGGGCAATGACAATGCGCTTGCTTATTTTAAGCTTCTTAATTACGGCGGCAGTTTTGATGTTTCGGAGGAGGATATTCTTTCTGATATAATAAACAATATTCAAAGCGGTTCAAACAGTAAAAAGGATATTATGGAAAAGGCTGTTTCGTACATCAAAAAGAATTACAACAAAAACATTTCCAGAGAGGATGCAGCACGTGTGGTCTTTTTCTCCCCTGCATACTTCGCAAGGAATTTCAAACAATATACGGGAAAAACGTATAACGATTATCTTTTGGAGGTGCGAATGGAAAAGGCAAAGGAAATGCTTGCAAAACTTGAAGCACGCATTGCCGAAATGCAGAGCATGTAATCTTGCCCTAAGCATTAAGCTTTAAACAGGCCATGACCGGGCATGATATCCCGTCAAACAGCATTCGCTTAACAACACCGAAGGATTCCCGCACGGGGATCCTTCGGTACGCATAATCTGCAAATATATTGCAAAACACGCAAATGCTGAAAACCAATGTGTTTACAACGCTGATTTTTTATGCTATAATTAGGAATAGTGTGTACGCTTGTGCGCGTTTCGCTTCCGATTCCGTGCACAGCGCAGCCAGGATTGATAAACAAATGTTTAATTATTAATTACCACGAGAGGGGAAATAAACAACGATATGAAAAACTATCAAGCTGACAGCATCCGCAATATTGCCGTCCTCGGCCACGGCGGAGAAGGCAAAACCACTTTGACTGAAGCAATGCTTTTTAATGCAGGGCTTCTCGACCGCATGGGCAAGGTTGACGACGGCACGACCGTTTCCGACTATGATCCCGAAGAAACCAAAAGACACATTTCCATCAGCGCAGCTGTTGCTCCCTTTGAGTGGAACGGAACCAAAGTAAACCTTATTGACGCTCCCGGTTTCTTTGATTTCTATGGCGAAGCGTAGTAAGGTGGACAAACGAACAATAATTTCAGCAAACTTATCTTCGTTGACTCCTTTTTGTCCCCGCGTTCCCTGAATGATTTTATAGGCACGCAGCGAATGAATCATTGAGTAAGCTTCTTCGTAGGAAAGCGGAGCCAGACCGG
>USLP01000107.1 GCA_900555525.1 uncultured Eubacteriales bacterium | reverse complement strand
GGCGGTCTTTTCAGATTACTTATAAATTTTTATAACAGGGCTTGAAAGTATTCCTGTAGGACGCAGAGCGTAATCGTAGCAAAATTCATCTCCGCGCGTATACCAAAGATTTCCTCCTGCCCAGTGGTGAATTGTCGGCGTGTGAACAGCGCCGAACGTATTAAATCTGTTTCCGTACAATGTAAATTCAAATGTATGTTTTCCCGGCTTTAATTTATCCGTTTCAACAGCATACGGTGCAAAAGCAACAATACCTATATCTTTTCCGTCTGTTTTAACATGAATTGCCGCTCCCGAATAATGAGGAATATTTATGCGGACTTTTTTATTTTCGGGAATGTCAATTTCCGTTTTGTACGTTATATTTGCGCCGTAGAAGGGGAGACCCTGCTCGACAATATTTCCGAAGCCGATTTTATCATCGGGTTCTGTTATTGTTTTTTTGCAGCCTTGAACTTTTACGCCGAATTTTCCGAGAAGATACATAGCCTCGGGTCCGTCTACCTCTCCGAACGGCATTTTTATTTCAAGGATATTTTCGCCTTTTTTGATTTTCGGTAATCTTACTTTTTTAATTGATTTGTCCGTAAACCAACCGACAACTTCGGACTTTACCGCATTGCCGTTAAGCATAATCTCTGCGTTTTCCGCATCTTCAAGAGCAAGAAAAGCGCCGTCGTATTCAATGTCGGAAAAAATCATATAACGCAGATTCAGCGTATGCTCGGGCATTTGCTTTTCTATTGCCCACGGCTGGCAGTCTCCGCCGTCTCTGAATTTATATCCGAATCTTCTGCGCAAAGCTTGGTCTGCCTTAAGTATTTCTTCTTCGGGCATATATGCTTCATCGTCAATCTTGTATTCCGCAGTATCCAAAATATATACGTTATCTTCCGAAAGAGCATACGGTACAATGTCTTTTATAAATATTTTTTCGGATAGTTCGAGCGGTTCATCTTCCTTTTTATAAGAATCCGCAGTCTTTTCGGAAAGTTTCAAAAGCAAGCTGTCATTATCATAAAGAGTTTTTTCAATAATTGTATTACCGCTTTTGATTTTATAATTTATTTTATGAATTTCTCCCGTAAGCGTATTGTAGATGAGCGGCGTATATTCGCCCTTAATTTTAATTGCAAGATTTCTCGGTGTACTTTTCATTTTGTCAATTATTTTTTTCGTTGTTGCGATAAACAGCCATTTACAGTCATTATCCTGCCTTAAATTATAAATGTATTCATCGGTCATAAGACCGTTATCATATCGTATTTCGACAAGCCTTTCCTCCGAAAGTGCATTTATAATCGAATTTTTCTTGAAAGGTACTTTAACGGCAGTTTCGTAAATTTTTACCGCTTTATCGCTCTTTATTGCATTAACATATGCGGGAGCATCGGAGGTAACAATAACCTTTCCGCCCTGTTTCATAAATTTCTCAAGCATTGAAAGCGTGGTATCTCTTATTGTTTCCATAGGCGGAACAATAATTACGTCATATTTCATTTCACCGATACAAAGTCCGTTATTTTCATTTTGCAATTCGGGAATCAGCGATTCGGAAATAAAATCAAAATCAAGATTTCCGTAAAGAAGCCACTTAATAAGGTTTTGGAAATTTGTTTCGGCTTCTTCCCGTATTTCTCCCGTGTTTTCTAACGGACCAAAATGAAGCCATGCGCTTTCTATCGGGTGAAGCACGCCGATTTTAACCACAGGCTTCCCCCTTGTGAGAGCGGTATTAATTCTCGCAAAGTGATTTTCGATATATGAATATTCTTTATACCACGGCGACTGATAGTTAATTGAAGCAGGGTAATCTCTTTTTGCCGATGCTTTCATGGAAACCCAGGATAAATGGTGTACTCTTAAGGTTATGCCCAAGGCTGCCTGCCAGTCTCCTTGAAATTTATGTCCTCGGAAATCAAAATCCCAGTCGGTTACGCCGTAGAGCTCCGACATTCCGCCTTCTCTGCCGTATTGATGTATAGCCGACTGCACCTGCTTTGCCGTATCGAGTTCAACAGCATTGCAAAGCATATCGATTCCGGGAATATGAAAATTTCTGTAATGACGCATTGCCTCGCCTACATAGCTTGTCTGAAAGTCAAGCGTACCTTCCGCCATAAGATGACCTGTAAAAGAAATTCCGTTTTTGGCACACCAGTCATAGCAGCCTTTTAAAAATCCATTTGAGAAAAGCTCGGTTATAAGGTCATAAAAACGGTATCTTGTGCATGAAATTTCTCCGCTTTCAAGCTCGAAAAACAGTTCGGGCAAATGCTCGGTAATATCCTCCGAATACTTTTTAAAATACTTTTCTTTCAGCATGGGCGTCCACGGTGCTTCAAATTTCGCATTCGGGTCTGCCTTTCTAACAGCTGTTCTTTGGTGAAACTGCGGTTCGTCGGTAAACATACTTCTTGCGGTTTTTCCAAAATCATCTTTTAAGGCGTCTTTGTATCTCTCATATGTAATTCTGATAAATTCGTTCACAGCGTCGGGATTCATCGTATCTATATATGTGCTTCCGTTAAACCAGCCCGATTTTGGCGCAGTATTGAGATAAGCATACATTTTTGTTCCGAAAGCTTTTTCGTTATTTTCAATTTTTTTGTAGCTTTTCATTTCGCCTTTTTCATTGAAGCATACATCATATACCGCCTCTAAATATGTGCGGCCGTTATGAAGATACGAATCAAAATACGACACCGTATCAAGCTTTTGTGAAGTAAATACCATAAGTCTTTGGCTGTATTTCGGATTTTTTGTAACCATGCCGCCTGCGGAACCGCTCGGCCAGCGATCCTCGTCATAAAGATACGCATACAAGCCTTCGTCCTTGAATTTATTGGTACAGTCTTTTATAAGGCTCCTCAATTCCTCGCTTAAATATTTTGTCGCCATGCCTGCGCGCGTGTGCATATGCGCACCGCCAAAGCCCATTTCTTTAAATATTTCTATCTGTCTTTTAAGCTCGTCAATATCAAGCTTGCAGTTCCATGCCCAAAACGGCGCGCCTCTGTATTCGCTTGACGGATTTTTGAAAAGCTCGTCGGAAAGATATTTTTCCTTTGATTTTTCGTACAGCATTTTTTTCGCTCCTTTTTTATAAATTTACTTGACTTAATTGTAGAACATATGTTATAATAAATCTATATGAAATTTTGTAAAAATACAGGGTGATTTTGATATGGCGACTTTATGCGGTGATACTGGCTTTTATATAAATGAATTTTTTCATGGAAATATGCTAAAGCATAACCATAAATTTTTTGAGCTTGCGTATGTTTTGGAGGGGGAGTGTGTTCACAACCTCGACGGAGTGGAAACACATATCAAAAAAGGCTCTTATTTTATTGTCGATTATGAAAAATATCATTCCTTCCGTAATGCGAAAGGCGGACATATGAAGCTTTTAAACTGTCTTTTCACTTCTCAATTTGTGGATAAATCGCTTATAAATATAAAAAGCTTTTCCGAAATTTTAAAGTGCAGGCTTTTAAAATATGATTACGACCTTTTAATGTTAGAGCCGACAAGAACGGTTTTTACAGATGAGGACGGTTCTGTTTTGAAAACGCTTATTCTTATGAAAAGGGAATTTGAAAACAAAAACACCGCATATTTGGAAATGATACGATTTTATCTGTTTGAAATTCTCATAAAAACTATGCGGAAAATAACCGATACAAAGAGGGAAGCGCACAGCGATTCCATAAAATCCGTTACAAAGCATATAGAAAATCATTTCAATGAAAATATCACGCTGTCGGAATCGGCTCAAAAATTAAATTACAGCTCAGCGCATTTAAGCCGAAAATTCAAGGAAAGCACGGGAATGAATTTTTCCGAATATTTACAGCGTACACGCATAAAGGAAGCGTGCAGACTTCTCTGCGATACCAATAAAAAAATTATAGAAGTGGCGCAGTTATGCGGTTACTGTGATGTGAATACCTTTAATAAGCTTTTTAAAAAATATGTAGGTTCTACGCCGTCGGGTTTCAGAAAAAGCATAAAAAGGGGCGGTGAAAATGAATAAACTGTATTTTGTTGTTCCGTGCTATAACGAAGCGCAGATAATTAATAAAACCGCTCGGGTTCTCAAAGATTTGATTGAAGCTTTAAAAAATGAAAAAATGATAGAAAACGGTAAAATTCTCTTTGTTAATGATAAAAGCACAGATAAGACAAAAGAAATTTTACAAAAACTTTCTTCTGAAAACTGTGAATTTATTTCTATGAAAAAAAACAGCGGACAGCAAAAAGCAATTCTTGCAGGGCTTAAATATGTATATAAAAAATGTGATTTTGCAATAACCTTGGACTGTGACTTGCAGGACGATACCGAAAAAATAAAAGAAATGATATATCTTTACTTAAAAGGAAATGAAATTGTTTACGGCGTCAGAAATGACAGAAAGAGTGATACAAAAATAAAAAGAATAACCGCCGAGCTTTACTATTTCATTTTACGGCTTATTGATAAAAGCACGGTAAAAAATCATGGAGATTTCAGATTGATGAGCAGTAATGCAATGAAAAAAACAATAGAAAACAGCGCTCAATTTCCGTATCTTCGCGGAATTGCACCAAAGCTTAAGCTAAAATCGGACTATGTATATTACACGAGAAAAATGCGCATGCAAGGCAAATCAAAATATAATATAAGAAAAATGCTTTACCTTGCATTCTGCGGATTTTATACTGCATTTTCGAAAATCAAATATTAAATATTTCTGTTGCTCTTTTTAAAATTCCGTTTATGTGAGCAATCAAAATGCCGTAATTCGTTATCGGAACGCCTGCGCTTTTCGCACAATTAATACGGCTTTTCATTTCGCGCTCGTTTAGCATACATCCGCCGCAGTGAACGATAAGACTGTATTTTTTCAATTTCTTTTCGTCGGGAAATTCAGTTCCCGAAGTGAATTCAAAATTAATTTTTTTATTTGTAAATTTACAAATCCATTTAGGCAGTTTTACCGTTCCGATGTCATCGCATTGCCTGTGATGCGTACACCCCTCTGATATTAAAACCGTATCGTTGTCCTTTAAATCATTAAGAATATATGCACCCTTTACGGCAGTTTCCAAATTCCCCTTATAGCGTGAAAAAAGTATTGAAAAAGAGGTAAGCGGAATATCATCGGGCACAAGCTTTGAAACATAAGAAAACACTTGACTGTCCGTAATTACAATTTTCGGCTTTTTCTTAAGAATTTTAAGTGTATTTTTGAGTTCTGTCTCTTTTATGGTAACCGAAACTGCGCGGGAATCCAAAATATCCCGTATTGTCATTTGCTGAGGCAGTATAAGTCTGCCTTTCGGTGCGGCGGAATCTATCGGAGTAACCAAAACGGCAATATCGTCTTTTTCCAGTAAATCTCCGACTATACGTTTGTCGGAAATACGTTCCTTTCCAAATTCCGCAAGTTTTTCCTTAAGCTTATTTATATTGATATTTTTAAGAGCGCTTATAAGTATTTCATTATTCTCTAAATTGAATTCTTCAAAAGGTAGATCACATTTGTTATACGCAATCAGATATTTTATATTCTTTTCCTTGAATTTTTCGATTTGCTTTTTGATAGCGTCGATGCATAGGTCTACCGACTCTTCAAAACTCTTGCTGCGCCGATCGGCT
>USLP01000106.1 GCA_900555525.1 uncultured Eubacteriales bacterium | reverse complement strand
CTATCCCATACTTTCATGGCAGAAGAATTCTGCACCCGTTCCGAAAAATCCGAGAATAGAAATTAAGGGCGAAAACATCCTTGCCGTAACATATAATGACAAAAATCCCACAGCCACAATTACGGCGTCCTTTGTTGATACAGAGCCCTCCGAAATAACATGGTCGCTCGAAGAAGATAACGGAGTTTTGGAGCTTAATGCGCCCGAAACTAAAACTGAAAATAATACAACCGTTATTGCAAAGGCTTTGAAATGCGGTAAAGCAACTGTTGTTGCGAGTGCGTCTAACGGAGACAAAAAAATTACCAAAAGCTTAATAATATGCGTTTATCCCGAGGTTACTACCGTAAGAATAAACGGAATTGTCGGCGTCGGTGAAACGGTAAAAGCGCAGATTGACACGATATACGGCGAGTATGATTATGATAATTATCCCGAATGTACATATCAATGGCTGTCGGGCGACGATACTGCGGATATGAAGGATATACAAGGTCAGACTTCTCGTGAATTTACAATAACCGATGAATATTTGGGTAAATATTTATCCTTATGTATTGGGGTAGGCTCTCAAAAGAAGGTACCTAATGTATCAAGTATAGTGGTTTCCGCCGACAGAGTAAAAGCGGAAAAAGACAATGCGGCAATAAATATAGATACTCGGGATATAAAAGAAGCGAAAACCTTAACGCTTCCGAAAATCGGTGAAAACGGCTCGACAATCACCTGGACAAGCAGCGCCCCCGAAATCATTAATCCCGAAACAGGCGAAGTAACGCTTCCCGAAAGCGGTATAAAAGAGGTTTCGCTTTCCGCAGTAATTGAATACAACAATGAAAAAATTAAAAAAAGAGAAATTGTTATTAAGGTTTATTCGCTCACAGCGGCAGAAGAGGAAAAAAATAACAAAAAGCTTCTTTTGGAAAAAGAAATTGCAAAGCTTGGTGATTACTATACGATTATCCCAAAAGGCGAAAATGCAAATGTGCTTTCTATGCTTTGCGAGGATATAAAAGCCGTATCAACCGAAAACATAACGGCGCAGATTAAGGATATAAAGGAAATTCACGACGGCGCCGATATTGCACCGAACGGAGACGTTACATATTTCTTTAAAGACCCGAATACTGTTCCAAACGTAAAATTCGGAGCATATGACGTAACGTTTACACTTTCTTTAGACGATGCGGAGGTTGATTTTACCGTTCCCGTAAGAATTTATTGGGATACTGAAAAGGTAAAAGAAATCATGCGCAAAGAAATACTTTCCAAAATTTCCGTACCTACCGAACCCATATCGGAAAATCTTACGCTTCCCAAAACGGTTGACGGTAAATATTGGACGCTGATAAACTGGAAATCAAACAACGAAAACGCATTATATATAAGTAATGAAAATCAGAGTACAGCCGATACGCTTTTTGACCCGTATGTAGGCGTTGTAAAGCAGGGAGCGGAGGTTCAGACCGTAACGCTTACCGCAGAATATGAGTTCAGATATACCGGACTTTCCGAAGACGCGATTAAGCTTTATGATACATTCACGGTTACTGTTGACAAAATCGACGAAGAAACAGCGAAAAACGTTGAAGAAGAGCTTTCAAAGAAGCTTGATAACGGCTTTAAATCGGCAGGCTTAAAAGATTATGTAACGGGTGAGACGCTTACACCTGATGAAAACGGCGTTTATACCGTTTCAAACGATATAAGGATTCCGAACACAAAAGATTTCGGTGTTGACGGAAAATACGAGCCCGTATCTGTTGTAAGCGAAAACGATGAAGTTTTGGTTTCGCCCGATGTAAACAATGCGGCGCGTATTTCGGTTATTCGTCCGATGAAAGACCCCGTAAAAACAAAATTCACCGTTTCAATAACCGATAATTATAAAAACGTTTCGGCGTCCCGCACCTTTGAAGTTTTGGTTATGCCTATAACGGAGGACGAACTGAATGCCGAAATTGCACTTATGGAAAAGGTTAAGGCTTCTTATTTTGACGGTATCAAGGGCGGAAACGATTCCAAAGACGATATAACTTCAAACCTTTCGTCATTCCAAGAAGTATACGAAAAAGACGGCTCACTCGTTTGGGTAAGAAAGTACACGGATATTACAAACCGCGGTATTGTTCCCGTTAATTTGAAAGGTTGGGAACAGCTTGAAGCATGGCGGCTCTTTAAGTCGGATAACCCCGCCGTTATTTCTCACGAAAACCTTATCGTAAAACGTCAGGCAAATTCAAAGCAGGTTAAGATTACCTCTGCGCTTTCCTCCGAAACACTCGGAAAATACGGCGAGCTTTACGAAGAAGACGGCGAGCGTTATGCAGATTATAAGGAAATACACGATAAGCTTTATTATCAGGTTGTGGAAGCGGACGTTATCGTAAGGGGCAGAACTGTTTCTATGGGTTCCGCACCCGTTGCAAACGAAAAGATAAACGTTACCTTCAGATTAAAGGGACCCGACGGCGATTTGATTTCAAAAACGAAGTACGAAAATCTTCCCGAAAAAACCACCGCTTTTGAAGTGTTCCAAAAAGCAATAAATGAAAACGGTTATAAATATACGGGCAGTCCTTCATATGTAACAGGCATTATCACACCCGACGGTACGGAAATAAGCGAAAAGGATTACGGAAAAAATTCGGGCTGGATGTATAAGCTCAACGGACAATTTCCCGATGATACTTTAAGCGGATGCGGACTTTCCGATGGTGATGATATTCTTATGTTCTTCACAAAGGATTATACGAAAGAAGATTATACTTCACACGGTAAATCTCCATCGGGCGCAACAACATTGCCGACAACAGATACGAAAAAAGACGATGAAAAGAAAAATGACGAAGAAACAAAACCGCAGAAAGAAATGAAGTTTAAGGATATAAAAGACAGCGACTGGCATTTTACAGCCGTTAAGTTTGTTTTTGACAAAAACCTTATGAACGGCGTATCCGAAGATGATTTTGCACCTTCAATGTCGCTTTCCAGAGCAATGGCGGTAACAATTTTGTACCGTTTGGCAGGCGAACCCGAAGTTAAGAACACAAAAAATGTATTCAGCGATGCGCAGGAAGGCTCATGGTATGCGAAAGCGGTTTTGTGGGCAAACGAAAACGGAATCGTAAACGGTATGGGAGACGGAACATTTATGCCCGATCTTGATATAACGAGAGAACAGCTTGCCGCTGTTATGTACAGATACTGCGAATTCTGTAAGTATGACACAAAAACCGAAAAGGATTTGTCGGACTATAAAGATGCCGATAGGGTTTCCGATTATGCCGTAAAGGCTCTTTCGTGGGCGAACGAAAACGGAATCGTAAACGGAAGCGATAATCTGCTTATGCCGTCCGATAATGCTACAAGAGCGCAGACTGCGGCAATTATCATGAGATTTGTGAATGCATTTGTAAAATAGGAGAAAAAGCGAGAAAATGGTCAAAAAGGTTAAAAATATTAAAAAAATATTTGCTCTTTTTATTACCGCAATTATAAGCTTGAACGCTGTCGGCGCTGCATGTGCCGACAGCCGTCTTGATGATGCCGTGAATAAAACGGCGCAGTATATAATATCCGCCGTTCCCGACCCAAGCGTCGGCAGTATAGAGGGAGAATGGGCGGTAATCGGACTTAAAAGAAGCGGATATGATATCAATAGCGAATATTTCGATAAGTATTATAACAATCTTTTATCGCATCTTTTTGAAAAAGGCGGAAAGCTTTCCAAGCGCAAATATACCGAATATTCAAGAGCGGTTTTAGCTCTTACCGCAATAGGAAAAGACCCGAAGAACGTTTCGGGGTATGATATTTTGTCTCCGCTTTACGATTACGAAAAAACAGCACGGCAGGGTGTAAACGGTGTTGTTTTTGCGCTTTTGGCGCTTGACAGCGGAGATTATTACGTTCCCGACGGTTTAAGAGAAAAATATATAGAAGAAATTTTAAGTTATCGCCTTTCTGACGGCGGCTTTGGGTTTGACGCATCGGAAACGGCGTCGGATATCGATATGACCGCAATGGCATTGCAGGCGCTTTCGAAATATAAAACGCAGGAAAACGTGAAAAATTCCATAGAACGTGCGCTTGGCTTTTTGAGTGCAAATCAATTTGAGGACGGCGGTTTTGCAAGCGCAAATGCCGAAACGGCGGAAAGCGTATCGCAGGTTATTATCGCACTGTGCGCGCTCGGTATTTCCGTTAATGACGAACGGTTTTTGAAAAACGGAAATACCGTAACTGAAAATTTGCTTTCTTTTATGAATGACGACGGAAGCTTTCGACATAAGCTTGCCGACCAAAAGCCAAACCAAATGGCAACTGAGCAGGCTCTTTGTGCACTTTCGTCGTTAAAAAGAATTTCAGACGGAAAAACAAGCCTTTACGATATGACGGATAACAGAACGGACGTCGGCGCTTGTATGCTTATGGGTTTAAATGCTGTAATAGAAATCAAAGAAATTTACGGAGTATTTAAAAATGAAAAATAAAAAAATTCTTTTTTGTATATGTATGCTTTTTGTGTCGCTTATAATTATCGGCACAAAACCGGCATACTCTCCGATAAGTGATAAAACGGCACAGCTGTCCGAAGAAACAAAAGGGAAAATACAACCCGAAACACAAGAACCGCAAGAAATTGCCGTGGAAAAGACGGACGAGCCGACAGAAGAAAAAGAAGCGCCCGAAATAAAGGAAACACCGCAGGAAAAAACGGAAGCAAAACAGCCTCAGGAGGAGGCTTTGCCGCAAAATCCCGCAGAACCTCAGCTTCCGAAAGCAGAACACCCAAAAAATGTCTGTTCGCTTTCGGTTACCTGCAAAACTTTGGTTAATAACGAAGCCTTAAGCGAGGAAAAACGAGGTCTTGTGCCCGAAAACGGTGTGATATTTTCGGCGTCCGATATTTCTTTTTCGGAGGGTGAAAGCGTGTTTGACGTTTTAAAAAGAGAAATGATAGAAAATAAAATACATTTGGAATTTAGCATAACCCCCGTATACAACAGCGCATATATAGAGGGCATAAACAATTTGTATGAATATGATGCGGGCAAGCTGTCGGGCTGGATGTACAGAGTAAACGGTATATTCCCAAACTACGGCTGTTCGGAATATAAGCTTAAAAGCGGAGACAAAATCGAATTTTTGTATACCTGCAATCTCGGAAAAGATGTTGGAGGAGAGTATGCGCAATGAACACCTTTAAAGAATTTCATCCGCTTGTAAATTTCTTATGGTTTCTTCTCGTGCTGGGTTTTTCCATGAGCTTTTTTAATCCTGTTATGATAGCCGTATCGCTTTTTTGCGCTGTTTTCTATTCCGTGCTTACGGGCGGTGCAAAGGCTGTGAAATTCAATATTTCCGTGATTTTACCGCTTGCGCTAATGTCTGCGGTGATAAACGTTTTGTTTAATCATTCGGGCGCAACAATACTTTTTTATTTGAAAAACGGAAATCCCGTAACGAAGGAATCGATTGTTTACGGCTTTGTCGCCGCCTGCATTATTGCGCAGACCGTCTTGTGGTTTTATCAGCTGAATTTTGTGATGACCGATGATAAATTTGTGTATCTTTTCGGAAAAATCGCCCCGTCTTTCGCTCTGGCGCTTTCCATGACACTGCGTTTTGTTCCCAATTATAAGA
>USLP01000105.1 GCA_900555525.1 uncultured Eubacteriales bacterium | reverse complement strand
AATTCACCGATTTTTCCATACAGCATTTCCGTTTCCTTTTCGGTTGACGGGTGATTTTTGTCATAGCATCTCCGAAGCGGAACAACGCTCATAACATCAATATAATGAAGTCCGAAAAAGCCGAGCCTTGCCACCCTCGGCAATTCCGCTTTTGCAGTTTCATATGCCTTTTTGGGGCATAAATCATACATTTTTCCGCCGCTCCATGCAAATTCGTTTACCGAATAGCTTCCGTCCGCCTTTTTCACAACCGAATCCTCTTTCAAAAATCCCTCGGAAATATTATACCAATCGGTGCTGTTTGTATGGCATACAATCTGATAACCGCTAATTTTTGCATAGCGTATAAGTTCTTTAAGCTTTTCCTCGCCGCCAAGCTTTTCTTCTACGGGGAAAATTTGCGGCCAGCGTCCGTCATGACCGCTTTTGTTCCAGCCCACAAGGCACAGCTGTGCTTTTTCCACTCCCTGCTTTTTCAATTCGTCGATTATATCCTTCACCCTGTCGAATGTACACGCAGTATACATTTCGGGCTCTGTTTCGGCAGTTTGTTCGAGTACGTCGGGCGGCGCAGGTTTCCACCCCATTCTTATGCGTATTTCAACCGCTTCACAGGCATACGAAAGCGCAGGGTTATTTTTTACACGCTCCTTTAAAGGCACGCACGCACCACGCTCAAGTTGATATTTTCTGTATACCCTTGCCATATCGTTGTAATCGGCATTTTGAGGCAAGGTGTGAATTTCAAAGCTTATATCCTCATACGGCTCATTTCCCGAAAGCACAAAGCGAAGCGCGGCGGTATAGCGGTTATTTTTAACACTTATGCGGACATAAAAGCAATTTTTCATGCCGACAACGATAATAAGTGCGGCACAATCTTTCTTTTTTATTCCGAAAATCGGCATAAGGTTTTGCTTCAGCACTGTTTCTACGTCCGATTTTTCCGTAAAACGGCAAAGTCGGCTCCCTGCCTTATTAACGTCCGCTATAACATAATATCCGTCCTCGCCTGCAAGCGCAAAAAAATCATCGTCCGTAAACTCTATATATTCAGTTTTTTCTCTGATATGCTCTTTTGGAAGCGTTATCCGCTTAATATTGCCGTCAACGCTGATTACAGGCTCGTATACATTTGCGCCGTTATCTGAAATCATCTGCGCTAAACCTCCGCTTTTTTCCTTTTTCGGAATTTTCCTTTCAATATAATTTTACCATAAACATAGCATATAATAAATATGATAAACAAACATAAAACTATAAAAAACAAACATTTTTGCATACAAAAAAAGGAACGCTTAAGTGTTCCTTTTATATTGCCGTATACATTTTTTCGACGGTTTTCTTTATGGCTCGGTTTTCGGGTAGGGTAAGGTCGGGGTCGGATAAGATAAGCTCGTCCGCCGCGTCTCTTGCGGTTTTCACAAGCGATATATCGTAGGAAAGACCCGAAATTTTCATGTTGGCGATACCGTGCTGACGTGTGCCGAAAAATTCGCCGGGACCTCGGTTTTTGAGGTCAAACTCGCTTATTTTAAAGCCGTCGTTCGTTTCCTCCATTATTTTAAGCCGTTTAAACGACGTCATATCCGATATATTAAGAAAACAATATGCCTGAAGCTTTCCCCGTCCGACACGTCCCCTTAACTGGTGCAAAGCCGCAAGTCCAAAACGGTTTGCGTCCTCTATAACCATAACAGTGGCGTTTGGAATATTAATGCCAACCTCTATAACAGTCGTAGAAACAAGGACGTCAATTTCACGGTTTTTGAATTTCAGCATTATTTCGTCTTTTTCTGCGCCTTTCATACGTCCGTGGAGCAGACCGACACGGCAATCCTTCAAAATGCCGTTTTGAAGCTTTTCACGAAGCTTTACGGCATTTTCCAAGTCCATTTTCTCGCTTTCCTCGATAAGCGGACAGACCACAAATGCCTGATGACCTTTTTTCACTTCTCCCAGCACAAAGCCGTATACCTTTTCTCTGTTTTCTCCCACAGCCGTTCTCGTTATCACGGGAAGCCTGCCCGCAGGCATTTCATCGATAACGGAAATATCCATATCACCGTACAAAATCAGCGCAAGCGTACGCGGAATAGGGGTTGCCGTCATTACGATAACATGAGGATTTTCGCCCTTTTGCGACAGTCCGCGACGCTGTTTCACACCAAAACGGTGCTGTTCGTCCGTTATGCAAAGCCCGAGCCTCGAAAACTGCGCTTTTTCAAAAATCATTGCGTTCGTGCCGATAAGCACGTCCGCTTCGCCGTTTCGGAGCGTTTCGTAAACGGTTTTCTTTTCTTTTGCCGACATTGACGATACCAAAAGCTCCACCTTAAATCCGAACGGTTCAAAATATTTTTTAAGCTCGCTGTAATGCTGACGTGCAAGTATCTCTGTAGGCGCCATCAAAGCCGCCTGAAAGCCGCTACGCACGCATATCATCATAATCATTGCCGCGACAACGGTTTTTCCGCTGCCGACATCGCCCTGCACAAGTCTGTTCACGTGTTTTTTATCCCTAAAATCGGCGCAAATTTCTCTCACCGTTCTTTTTTGCGCATTCGTAAGCTCAAAGGGGAGCGTTTCGGCAAGCTCGTTCGCCGTTTTGAAATTATGAAAAATCGGGGACGGTTCATCTTTCGTGCGTTTTTTTATAAGACCGAGCCCCAAAGCGACATAAAAAAGCTCCTCAAACGCAATCCTGCGTATCGCCGCCTCCAAGGCTTCGTTATCTTTCGGAAAATGAATATTATTAAATGCATACATTTTTTCGCAAAGCGTATATTTCTGCCGTAAATTTGACGGCAGATTATCATAAACGCTGTCCGCGGCATAAATCAGCGCCTTTTTTACCGCTGTGCGCACGATATTCTGCGTAAGCCCTGCCGTTAGGGGATAAATAGGTGTGAGCGTATCGGTGAAGCTTGACTGTGTTTCGGGCAATTCTATTTGAGGCTGTTTCATCGAAAAAGAGCCGTAGGCATATTCGACTTCACCGAAAAATATATATTCGTTTCCCGTTTTCAGCCTATCGACATCATACTTTCTGTTGAAAAACACGATTTTCATTCTGCCCGTAGAATCGGAAACAACAACATCGGAAACGCTCAATTTTCTTCTTATTTGACGTGTCGAAACGCTCAAAACCCTGCATTTTACGCTTACGGACGTTTTCGGAACAAGCTCGCAGATTTTTTTTACATTCATTCTGTTTTCGTATGAACGGGGAAAAAATTCCAGTAAATCCAAAAGGGAAAAAACTCCAAGCTTGTTGAAGTATTTTTCCCTTTTTTCCGATATTGACTTAACGTTTCTCAAAGAAATTTCAGACAATTCCATAAGCCTAATTATTTTTCTGCGGAAACAAGATAGTAATATACAGGCTGGTCGCCTCTGTAAAAGGCAAACTCAACGTTTTTGTTTTTCTTTTCGCACATTTCCTGTAATTTTTCCATCTGCTCGCTCGAAATATCCTTACCTGCATAACCCGTTACCATCTGTGTATCGTCATCGCACATATTGTTTATCATGGACGCGGTAACTTTATTTACATCTTTGCCCTTTCCGACAATCTTACTGCCCGAAAGCGCCATAATTTCGCCCTCTTTTATCTCGATATCGTCAAACACGCTGTCTCTTACGGCATACGTAACCTGACCAGATTTAAGATTTTTTATCGCTTCTTTCATAGCCGAAAGGTTTGCAAGCGGTTCTTCCGTTTCGGAGAAGCATACCATACACGGCAAAACGTCCGACATATTCGTAGTAGGAACAACCACCATCTGACCGTCATAAAGCTCGCTTGCCTGCTGTGCAGCAAGAATTATGTTTTTATTGTTCGGGAAAACATATACAACGTCCGCATTCGTATGCTTTGCGGCAACAAGAATATCTTCGCTCGACGGATTCATCGACTGACCGCCCGAAACAATTTCCGTAATTCCGAGTTCCTTATAAATATTTATAAAGCCCTCGCCCGAAGCAACCGCAACAAAAGCAACGGGAACACGCTCCTTGGGAGTATTATCCTGTTCCTCCTGTTTTTTCTTTTCTTCCAAAAGCTCGTTTTGGTATCTCATATTATCTATTTTTATATTTATAAGGCTTCCGATTTTAAGAGCCTCCGAAATTACAACTCCGGGGCTGTCGGTGTGGATATGCACCTTAATAATATCGTCGTCCTCAACAACCACAACGCAGTCGCCGAGCGTTTCGTATCTTTTTGAAAGCTCGTTTTTCACTCTGTTTTTATTCTGAATGATAAACTCGGTGCAGTAAGTAAAGGTTACGTCCTCCATAAGCTCGTCGGTAGTCTTCGATCCTGCCGCTTCCTCTTCAATCGGAGCTGGCATTTCACGGCTGTTAAGATAATCCGCCATACCCTCGATGATGTAATAAACACCTTTTCCGCCCGAATCCACAACGCCTGCCTGTTTAAGCTTGGGGAGCATTTCGGGAGTTTTTAAAAGTGCCTCCATGGAGAGCTCCTTGGCATCGTTAAAGAGAGCCTCAAGGCTGTCGTATTCTTCGATTTTTGCCGTAACGCCCTCGCTCATAAGCCTGAATACCGTAAGGATTGTTCCCTCAGTAGGCTTCATAATAGCGGAATAAGCTGTTTTCGTACCCTCTGCAAACGCTTTTTCCATTTCGGGGATTCCTATTTCCGAGCAGTCCTTTATGCCCTTTGCCATACCTCTTAAAAGCTGTGAAAGTATAACGCCCGAATTTCCTCTTGCGCCTCTAAGCGCCGCCATGGATACGCCGTGCAAAACCTCGCTTGCACTTGTTGCATGATTCTTCGCAACCGCTGCCGCCGCTGTAAAAGTCATAGACATATTCGTACCCGTATCGCCGTCGGGAACGGGAAATACGTTAAGAGAATTAAGCTCCTCTTTATGATTGCATAAATTGATTTTTGCCGCTTCAATCATTAAAGCCAGCAATTCACCGTTTATTTTTTCCGTCATTTTTTAATCTGCCCTTTCTTTTCTTCGGCAAAACCTTATTTATTAACGACGATATCGTCAATAAACACGTTTATTTCCGCAATAGTTTCGTTTGTCATGGTAGAAATCGCATAAGCTATATCCTGCTTAACGTTTTCCGAAAGCGCTTTTATATTTACGCCGTAGCTTACTTTTATATGAATGTCTATCGTTATTTTATTGTCCTTGCATACCGCCTTGATACCGTGTCTCAAGCCGTTGTCCGTTTTAAAGAATTTTTTGATGATTTCGCCCGCGCTTTTTTCGCTCATTCCGACAACGCCGTAGCAGTGTGTTGCGGCATAGCCCGCAATTTCTTCAAGTGCCTTTTCGGAAACGGTGATTTCACCCAAGTCGTTAATCTTTGTTAAAGCCATAATATTACCTCCTTATATTTCTTAATGCCTATACATATTATAGACGCTGTTTGTGAATTTTTCACGTATTTTTGAAAAATTTTTATTCAGCTTCCTCCCACGAATGGTAAACGTTCTGAACATCGTCGTTATCTTCGAGCATTTCAAGAAGCTTTGTCATATTTTTTATATCTTCTTCGTCCGTAAGCTTCGTATAATTGTCGGGGATTTTTGAAATATCGGCTTCGGGAATGCTGTAGCCCTTTTCCTCATACGCGTCACGTATGCGCGAAAAAGCTTCAGGGGGGGG
>USLP01000104.1 GCA_900555525.1 uncultured Eubacteriales bacterium | reverse complement strand
CAGCCGCGACAGCCGCGACCCCATAGGCGTAGGAATGGTTAAAAACAAAACCATCGCAGGCAAAGCGATGTTCAGACTTTTCCCGTTTAACGAAATAGGAAGTATTTATAAAAAGTAAATAAACGTAACAAAAACCGCAGAATGTACTGCGGTTTTTGTTTATTTATAATTCTTTCAGCGAATCGGTTATTTTTCTTTCGATTACTTCTCGTTTGTTCTTTTCTTCGTGAGACAGACAGCCCGCTCCGCCGATACAGCCGCCGATACAAGCCATTCCCTCAATGAAATTATTGGGAAGAAGCCCCTTATTTGCCTTTAAAAGAGCGACACGACACGCTTCTATTCCGTCGCATGCTATCGGATTAAATTCGCTGTCGTCAATTCCCTGTTCCAAAAGTCCTTGGCGAATCGCCTCGCATACGCCTCCGCTCCTTGCGAAAATTCTTCCGAAATACGATGCGTCGTCCATATTTTCTTCGGGAAGCTCGGTAACGTCTATATCTCTGCTGTCAAAAAGCGCCTGCAATTCCTCAAAGGTTATAACGCAGTCAACATATTCACGTACATTTTCTTTTTGAAATTCCGCTTTTTTCGCCGTACACGGTCCCATAAACACAACCTTGCACGTCGGGTCTTTTTCTTTGATATACCGTGCAATTTCCGCCATAGGAGAAAGGTTTTCGGAGATATGCGGAACAAGCTTCGGGAAATACTTTTTAATATAATCAACAAATGCGGGACAGCATGAGCTTGTCATAAAATCGCCCTTTTGCGAAAGCTCTTTAGCCTCCTTGCAGGCGACCATATCCGCACCGAGCGCCGCTTCAACGGTTTTATAAAATCCGAGCCTGTCTATCGCCGCCGTAACCTGCCCGTGCTTTGCATAGTTAAACTGACCCGCAATAGACGGCGCAACAACGGCATAAACCTTATATTTTTCGTTGTTTTCGCTTTCTTTCAATATTTTTACAACGTCCAAAATAAATGATTTATCCGTAATCGCTCCGAACGGGCATTGATATACGCACGCACCGCAGGAAATACATTTATCGTTTTCGATATGTGCGGCGCCGTTTTCGCCCTTATGTATAGCGTGGATTTTGCATGAGTTTTCGCACGGACGTCTTCTGTTAATTATTGCGCTGTACGGGCATACCTTTGCACAAGCGCCGCAGTTTACGCATTTTGTTTTATCTATATGCGCCTTTTGGTGTTCATCAAACGTAATTGCGCCTATTCGGCAGGCGTCGGCGCATCTGTGCGCCAAACAGCCTCTGCACGCCTCCGTCGTCTCGTATCCGCTCAAAGGACATTCGTCGCAGGCAATATCTATAACTTCGATAACGTTCGGGTTATTCTTATCACCGCCCATTGCGATTTTAACACGTTCCTCCATAATCGCACGTTCTTTATAAATACAGCATCTCGTGGTGGGTTCGCCCGTCGGAAAGATACGCTTGGGAATATCAAAAACATTCTCAATAAGCGTGCCGTTCCATGCTTCCCTCGCTACCTCTCTCAAAACCTTATATTTAAGATACTGAACTCTCGTATCAAATTTTCTTATTTTCATTTTTGTTCTCCTTTTTCGGAATGTTTTCGTTTACTTATTATTAAGATGCGTGTTACAGTATTTATTTCTGAATTCCGAGGGCGTTATCCCCTCGTGATAGACAAAAAATTTTATAAACGCATTATATGAACCGACTGACGACAATGCTGAAATCTGCTTTACCGACATCGTCGTCGTAATCAGCAAATCTTTGGCATAGTTAATTTTCTGCGACACTATATATTCATTAAGTCCGACTTTATACTTCTTTTTGAAAATTTTTCCAAGATAATCGGGACTGTAACCGAAATGCTTTGCCGTTCTTCGGACATTCACTCCGTTTGCGGCATTTATGCGCACGTATTCAAAAATTTCATTTAAAACAGAGCTCTCTTTTTCCCGCTCATCGGAAACACGGTATACAAGCTCTTCATAAATAGAATATCCGACAGCGTCGCAGAGACTTTGCGGACAATTAAACGAATTTGAAAAATGAAGGAGCTTTTTCAAAAGATATTTTATATCGTAACCGTATTCTCCGGTATACATTTTTACCGAAACCGGCAAATCCGTACGAAAATGAAACCAATAAAAAGACGTTTTTTCTTCAGATTTTTTATAACCGCCATGAGTTTTATGCGGATTTAAAAGAATTATTTCGTCCTTTCTGACTTCATACTTCGCATCATTTTCAAATATATAGAGCGTTCCGCCCGTAACGTATATAAGTTCATAACTGTTTATCTCACGTTTTGGATGAATCCATCCTATATTCCCTTGAAAATTCCCGATAAATTCGAAATCAAAATAATTATTCTCAATTTTCATGACTGTTTTTATCACTTCTTCACAGTTTTTCGGTATTGATTTTTTTCTTTATTTTTATTATACTATATTTATAGGACGATGTCAATACAATTTTTAAGAAAGGTGATAAAGACTATGAAATCAGTAAATTTCAAAAATGTAAAAATAACAGGCGGCTTTTGGAAGGAAAAGCAATCGCTTGTTAAGAACACAACCGTTAAAGCTGTCTATGACAGATTTTCGGATACCTACCGATTCGACGCTTTTAAATGCGATTGGAAGGACGGAGACGCTCCGGAAAAGAAGCCCCATATATTTTGGGATTCCGACGTTGCAAAATGGATTGAGGGCGTTTCTTATACCTTGTACGAAAACAGAGATGAAAAGCTTGAAAAAATCATTGACGATGTTGTTGATTTGATTGCCAAAAACCGTGATGAAAACGGTTATTTCAACAGTTATTATCTTACCGTTGCTCCCGAAAAAAAATTTACGATAAGAGATAACCATGAGCTTTACTGCGCCGGTCATCTTATGGAGGCAGCTATCGCATATTACGAATCAACGGGTAAAGACAAATTTTTAAAGGTTATGTGCAAATATGCCGACTATATAGACAAAGTTTTCAGAATAGAAAAGTCTGCCGCTTATTTTACTCCGGGACACCCTGAAATTGAGCTTGCTCTCATTCGTCTGTATGATGCAACAAGTGAAGAACGCTATTTGAAATTGGCGGAATATTTTATAGACGAGCACGGAAAACACATTGAGTTTCTCCCTCAAAACCGCACTCTATCTTGCAATCAAGATGAAATACCGCTTACGGACATAACCGAGGCAAAAGGACATTGCGTACGTGCGCTTTATCTCTATTGCGGAATGATTGACGTTGCACAAAAGAGAAACGATGAAAAACTTTATCGTGCCTGCGAGCGTGTTTTTGAAAATATTATAAACAAAAAAATGTACATAACGGGCGGAGTGGGTTCGACAAGACATGAAGAAGCCTTTACAATCAACTATGATCTTCCGAACAGAAAAGCGTACGCCGAATCATGTGCGGCAATCGGGCTTTGTATGTTCGCACACCGTATGCAAAAAACATATATATCGTCAAAATATGCCGATACAATCGAACGAGTAATTTATAACGGTTTTCTTTCGAGCATGTCCATGGACGGAAAAAAATTTTTTTATGAAAATCCGCTTGCTGTTGACCCTGTATTCAACCATACCGTAAAAGATGAAATATATTCGATTACAGAGCGAGTAGAAGTTTTCTCTTGTTCCTGCTGTCCTCCGAATATCGTACGCTTTATACCGTCAATCGGTGATTATCTGTATAGCTGCAACGATGAAGCTGTATTCGTTCATCAGTTTATGGAAAGCGATGCAGAATTCGACGGTATTTCAATTAGACAAAAGACAAACTACCCCATTGACGGAAATATACATATCAATTGCGACACAAAAGGAAAAAAGCTTGCAATTCGCATTCCGTATTGGGTTAAAAAATTCAAGATAAATAAAGAGTATACCCTAAAAGACGGATACGCTTACATCGAAGACGCAAAAGACGAAATTTCCGTTACCTTCGACTTCAGTGTAAATATCATACGCTCAAATCCGAAGGTGCATGAAAATGCAGGCAGAATTGCCGTTATGAGAGGTCCCGTTGTGTACTGTGCCGAGGGTATTGACAACGGAAAAGATATTTGCAATATAATGATTGATACAAACAGTGAATTTACCGAAGAAAAATCGGAATTTATGCTTCCGTCATTGGTATGTACCGCTTATGAACCGTTAAATACAGACGAATTGTATCCTACTGACAGCGATAACTTGAAAAAGCGTTCATTAAAGCTGATTCCCTACTATGCGTTTGCAAACAGAGGAACAAGCGAAATGGCTGTCTGGATTTTAAAAAAATAATTCAAAAAAGGGGGATTTTTTCACAAAAACTCCCCCTTTAATAGTCCGGATTGTATATTGCAAGGACAATATCGGGTTTGTAGTCCTCGATATATTTTTCAAAATCGCCCTCATAATTGCGCAAGTCCAAAATGCGTGTTTCACGGAACGTGAGCGATAGAAACGCCGACAGCGGAAATCCGAAGGAATCATGAAAAATCAGTCCCTTTTTATCGTTTGAAACATTATAATTTACCGCCCTTGTTTCATTTGTATAGCCGCCCAAATATACGGAATATCTGTTTGTTTTTATGCCGTCCTTGCTGTTTTCCACATAGTCGGGCGTCATCATGGTATAATAAAAACTGCTTCTTAAATGAAAGGTTTCGTCCAAAATATGCGTTGCCTCGATATCCGTCGCAAAATTCGGAACATAATACACAAAATCGTCTGGTTTAACATAATATCTGCCCGTACGTCTGCCCCACGTCCCCAAAAACGATTCGGGCATTTCTCGCTTTTCAAACCACATTTCGTTTGTCAGATACGCAAGCTCATCGGGGTCTGTATAGCTGTAATTTCCATTCAAAAACTCCGCAAGCCTGCCGTATGAATAAAAGGCGGCGGGTATCGTCCAATGGTGGTCGGTTTTATAGAAAATCTGCGATTTTTGCATGGGCGATTCCTCCAAAACCGTGCGGAGGTCGAAATATTCTATATCACGCTTTTTCAATTCCTCCATAAGCTTATCCGCATTATCGTTAGCATACGATTTATATGAAATCGGCAAAGTATCCTCATATGACGGCAAAATCTTAAACGGCGCCTGAACGTATACCATATTTGCGCCCGCTTTTTTTGATGCGGAGGAAATTTTATAAATATTTTTCTTCAAATCTTTAAGGTCGGACACAAACGGAACATCCGTTATCTGCTGCCAGTCATTTTTCAAAAGTACGCCGTAGCGCACGTCCTCAACCACTCTGTTGCGCATTAATTTTTGCGTGAATCCGTGCAGGTCAACAAACGAATCGCGCAAAAATATATTTTCCTTAAAATCTGCTTCAAAGCTTCCCGACTTTTCTGCGCTTATAAGATTACAGCACGTTCCCAAGGAAAGCACAGCAATAAAAACAACAAAAAACACAGATATAAGTCTATCCGAAAATTTCATGTATATCACTCCTTTCCATAAAATCAAGTCTGAAAGAAAATTGTTCATAGGGGTGTTTTTTGTGAGCGGTGCTGTACGAGCAGTGTACCGCCCCGAACAAAAAACGGCGCTATGGGCAATTTTCTAAAGACTCATCACCTCTAAAAGTTAAAGTATATAAATACGTTGTAGCCACCCTTTATAATATACGTAACAGAAAGAACAAACGCAGCGATTTCAA
>USLP01000103.1 GCA_900555525.1 uncultured Eubacteriales bacterium | reverse complement strand
AAGAAGAAGGTTCACTTTCTATATAAAAAATTACAAAAAATGTGCGTATTTTTAAATATCGTAATGGATGAATACTGCAAATTGTTAACGAAAATTCAACATCCTTAGTTATTGCGGAATTGTTTTTGGGCAAGTGCCAGAACAAAAATTATCCCGAACAGAATATAGGCTAAAGCGCAGGACTTACCAATGTCAAAATATTCAAACGCGTATTTGTATATGGAATAGACTATTACATTTGTAGAATTTGCAGGGCCTCCGGAGGTCATAACATAGATTAAATCAAAAATCTGAAAAGACGAAATTGCAGTTACCAGTGTTACAAAGTACGTTGTCGGTTTCAATAGCGGTATTGTAATTTCCCAGAAAGTCTCTTTTACTCCGGCTCCGTCAATTTTTGCAGCTTCAATAAGCTCGTTTGGCAGCCCCTGGAAAAAAGAACGGATAATAAATGTGTACCACGCACTCATAATTCCCGGAAGAATATAAACCCAAATTGTATTATCAATATGCAAATATTTTGAATTTATTATGTAAGACGGAACAAGTCCACCGGAAAAAAGCATTGTAAAAAACAGATAAAAGCTAAAAGCATTTCTGAATTTGCAATTTTTTCTGGAAAGCGGATATGCCGCCATACACATAATAATAACTCCCAAAAGAACCGTCATAACCGTAAATATAATTGTTACACCGTAAGCATCCAAGATTGCATTTGGATTACGGAATATTTGCTTGTAAGCTTCGAAATCTATTTGCCTCGGAATAAGTGAATATCCTTGTTTCTTCAAATAGCCCTCGTTTGAAATTGATATTGATATTAAAAGCATAAAGGGGATAATATACATACATGAAATAATTATAAAAATAACATTAAGTATAATTTGCCCGAATTTTGTTGTATGTTTCATCTTCATTACCCCTTCCTTAGAATAAGCTGTTTTCAGGTGATACTTTTTTAACAATAATATTTGTTAAAATTACAAGCAGCATTCCTACCAATGACTGAAATAAACCGACTGCTGCAGATATTGACATATTACCGTCTTTTAGCCCTCTGAATACATAGGTCGGAATAATATCCGTTGTAGGATAAAGTGTTCCGATGTTTCTTGTTGTCTGATAAAACAAACCAAAATCACCGCCAAAGATTCCGCCTACTGCCAAAATGAATGATATTGTAATTACAGGAATCAAATGAGGTACACAAATATTAAACATAAGATGTTTTTTCTTTGCCCCCTCAATTATTGCCGCCTCAAAAAGCGAATCATCAATGCTCATAAGCGAAGCATAATACAAAATACAATTCATTCCGACATTTTGCCATATATGTACAAACGTCAAAATAAACGGCCATGCCTCAGGCTTGGAATACCAGTCTGTATTACCGGCAAATCCCAATGAACCCATTATCTGATTTAAAATACCTGATGCAGGATTTAATATAGCATAAACTATGTATGAAACAAGAACCGTCGACATAAACTTTGGCAAAATAACGATTGTATTATGTATTTTAAGTGAAAGCTTGTTTTTTAAATTAAAAAACATAAGTGCAAGCATTACTGCAAAAACTATATCCAGCACTATAAAAGCTCCGTTATATAAAAGCGTGTTTCTTGTAATACGAACGGCATCCTGGGATGTAAAGAAAAAATCAAAATTTTTAACCCCTACCCACGGACTCCTCCATATTCCTTTGTTCGGGTTGAATTGCTTAAATGCAATTATAACACCATACATAGGCATATAGCAAAATATAAATGTGACCACTATTGCCGGCAGTGCGTGAAAAAAGAATTCAATATTGTCTTTTATCATACTGCCACGTATAGTGTTCCCCTTCGTTTTGCTTTTTTTGTTACTCATTTAACGCTTCCTCCTTTTGTACATATTTCTGCACAATTGTTTAATCCCAATTATATATATATCACAATTTTTCCGAAAAAGAAATAACCATTCAGGTGTTCTGTATATCCGATTATGGTTTTTCAATTAATTTATGATATAATATCAGATTTCTCAAAATAAAAACAAATAAGTGGAGAATATCGTTACTACTGATTTTTTTGAAATTAATGTTTTTTTCTGCTATGTGATATAATTATGACGAAACGCAGGATGAATTCTTTAAAAAAACACATTTATAATGTAATATAACTCTTAGGGTATGGTAAATATATTGATTGTCGAGGAAAAAATATGGAGATAAAAGAAGTTCATGCAAATTGGCCGGAAAATAAAGGATTTATTCTTGAAATAAACAAATGTGAAAGCTACTATGTTTTTATCCATTTTCATACAGAAGTTGAATTGATAACCGGAGAGGTAATTAAACCCGGAGGATGTGTATTGTATAAACCTCATTCATACAGATATTTCAAAGCTGAAAAATGTATTTTATATCACGACTGGATGAATATAGAAGGAAACTTTGCCAAATTGATAAAGAAATATAATATTGAGTGTAACCGTGTTTACTATCCTTTGAATACCTGCAAAATTACAGACATTATTTTGGATATAGAATCTGAAAAACAATTAAATTCAAAATATTGTAAAGATATATATAATTTTAAGATTCAAGAACTTTTTATAAAAATGTCGCAAGAGCTTCACGAAAATCATAAAATCAGAATTGATACAAACATATATAAGAGATTATTGTCAGTACATAAAGCAATACGAATGTATTATAAAGAAATTCATAATGTTGAAAAATTTGCAAAGGAAATTGCACTAAGTGAATCGCAGTTCTATACACTATATAACAAAGCTTTTGGCATTTCTCCAAAACAAGATTTAATAAATACACGTATAGAGCATTCAAAGTGTTTTTTGAAATGTCAATACAGTGTATCCGAAACGGCAGAGCTGGTTGGGTACACCAATCTGTATCATTTTTCACGTCAATTTAAAAAATATGTAGGTTTAACACCGTCGCAATATAAAGAAAACATCAAAAAATAAAAAGAAAATGTCATTTACTCAGATATTTTATTATGCTATATAATATGATAAAAAACAATTTTAATTTTAAGGAGATTTATAGTATGACTAATTTTAATAATCCCTATGTTGAGGGCGGAGATGCTTTTGTTTTATTGCACAACGGTAAATATTATCTGTATTGTACGAGAGAAGATGAACGAGATATTGATTGGTCAGTAGGTTGGCGTACCGACTACAACGGAAGAGACGGATTTGAAGTTTGTGTTTCAGATGATTTGGAAAACTGGACGAATTTGGGATATTGTCTCGAAAAAGGTGAAAATGTACTTGGTGAACGTTTCTTTTGGTCACCGGAGGTTTATTTTCACAAAGGAAAATTCTATATGGCATATTCAGTTTGAATCAATCCATTTAGTATCACTCATTTTGGACTTCCTTTCTCTTTTCGTTCTCAGTAAGAGTTTGGCAAGCTCTTTTTAATCGTTCCATTGCTTTTACTTTAATACAATAATTATCAGCCTTGCCATTAGTAACATATTTGGGATATATAGATAGATAGTGCTGAATTGATATTTTATCTCCGTCAGCTATGGTATCGGCAACAACATCCCAAAAAGCATCTAAAACTTTAGCTATGATAAATTCAGTAAATTTTAGTTGATATTTGCGTTTGTATAAGCACTTGTTACCACCTACTACTATACGCTCCTTGTTGAGCTTTGCTGATATTCTATCAATCAATTCATTTTTAAATTCGGTCAAAAACCGCCCGATGCTTCGGGCGGTTTTAATTATTCTATGTTTTGTATTTGTTCACGTATTGCTTCAATTTGAGATTTTGCGTCGATGCCGAGTTTGGAAATTTCTATATCCTGGCATTTGGAGCAAATCGTATTGACTTCTCTGTTCATTTCCTGGACGATGAAATCAAGCTTTTTGCCGACTGGCATATCCTTTTTAACAAGCTCCGAAAAGCTGTCGAAATGGCTCTTTAGGCGGATTGTTTCTTCAAAGGTTGCAACCTTGTCGGAGAATATCGCAACCTCGGTAAGAAGCCTTGCTTCGTCATATGACGCGCTTCCTATATATTCGTCCATTTTTTCTCTTAAGCGTTTTTCGTAATCTTTAACCGATTCGGGGAGACGCTTTTCTATCTGCGAAACGGTACTGCGCAAAATTTCGATACCCGAAAGAACATCATCCTCCAAACGCTTGCCCTCCGTTTTTCTCATTGCGATAATATCGTCCGCCGCGGCTGTCAATACGGAAAAAACCCATTCCCAAACCTTAGTTTCGTCTGCGTCCTCCTCCTTTTGAGATAAAACCTCCTGCATTCTGCCGAGCTTGTCCGCCGTCAAATCAAAAGGAACATTCAAAAGCTCTGAAAGCTCCTTATATGCGTTATAATATTTCTGTGCCGCCGTTTTATTGACCTTAAGAGAAAAATCGCCGTCAGCCGTATTTGTTATATAAACAAACACGTCCGTTTTTCCTCTGTTTATACGTTTCATAAGGTATGCCCTTATTTTTTCCTCCAAAAATCCAAAGCTTTTCGGAACACGTATATTTGAATCAAAATATCTGTTATTAACGGTTTTAATTTCAACGGTTATCTCATAGCCGCCGATTTCTCTTTTTTCTCTGCCGTAGCCTGTCATGCTTACAGCCATATTGCTCACTGCCTTTCGTTTAATTTATATAATTCTTTTTCGCTTATAACCTTTATTCCTTTATTTAAAAGATAGTCTGCTGTTATTCCTCTGCCTTTTGTTTTTATGCCCGAAAACGAGCCGTCATATACGGTATTTCTTCCGCAGGACGGACTGCTTTCCTTTAAAATCGCAAATTCCGCATTGTTTTTTACAAAAATTTCGTATGTTTTTTCCGCACCTTTCCTAAATGCGTCCGTCACGTCGTCGCCCAAAATATTTATAACGCGTCCGTTTTTTATTTCGGACTGCGGTCTGGGCATTCCCAAGCCGCCGAGCATTTCGGGGCAAACGGGAACAAGGCGATACTTCTTTTTAAGCTCGTCCAAATCGGAAAGCGTATTTTTAACCCTGCCGTCATAACGCACGCACTTGCCGAAAAGGCAGGCGCTTATTATAACGCACGGTTTTTCTATATTCTCTTCCATTTAACGCCCTCTCTGGTATCTTTTATCTCAATTCCCATTTTTGCAAGCTCATCTCTTACTGCGTCTGCCGATTTGAAGTCCTTTTGCTTTTTAAATTCCGCTCTTTTTGCGATAAGCTCGTTTATTTTATCTTCGTCCGCATCGCTCGTTTCTTTTGGCTGTGCAATGCCCAAAACGCCTGTCAATTCGTCAAGAATTTTAGCCGCATAATCTCTGTAGCCCGATGTGGGATTTTCCGACATTTTCGCATTTATCGTTCTTACCGCTTCAAATATATCGGAAATAGCGTCTGCTGTGTTTAAGTCGTCGTCCATGTGCGAGATAAAGCTTTCTCTGAACGAATCAAGCTGTGCTTTTTCCTCCGCCGTGATTTCTTCGTCTTTGATTTTACCCTTCAAAAATTCAAGATTTTCTATGCAGGTTGTGATACGCTCCAAGCCTTTTTGGGACTGCGTCAGAAGCTCGTCCGAAAAATTTATCGGGCTTCTGTAATGTGCGCTCAGCATAAAGAAACGTATAACGTCATATGAAAATTTCTTTGCCAAATCTCTTACGGTAAAGAAGTTGCCGAGCGATTTTGACATTTTTTTGTTATCTATATTAATGTAGCCGTTATGCATCCAG
>USLP01000102.1 GCA_900555525.1 uncultured Eubacteriales bacterium | reverse complement strand
AAAATTCCTGCCGCCGCCGTTGTGACGATGAGCGATATTCTCCGCCGTGACGGAAGCTCGTTTGACTGTGAAAAAGCCGAAAAAGAGCTTAATACTAAGGCTGTTTGTTACGGCGATAAAGATACTTTCATAAAAACCGCCGCGAGTTTTTGCGGCGAAGGGCTTGACGAAATCGCGCTTGAAAGCGAAGCCGACGTCTACTGCTCGGCGGACGTCAAGCATCATGTTGTTTTAGCCGCCCTCGAAAGGGGCAAAGCGGTAGTTTCTTTCACGCATTACGCGAGCGAGAACTACGGAATGAAAAAGTTTGCGGAAGAACTTAACAAAAAACTTTCCGCGCAAAATATCAAAATATATTATTTCGACGACCCGCGTTTTGTTTAACGCGGAAACGAACGAAAAAAGGAGCAGACGATGTTTGAAAAATTGATGGAATACCAGTCCGAGGACAGAAAGCTTAAAGCAATAGAGGACGAACTCCGCGGCAGCGAGGAATTCAAAAAATACGCGAAAGCCACCAAATTTTTGAAAACTGTGAACGAGTCAAAGGCTCAGATAGAGGACAGGGCTAAGTCCTTGTTGTCCGCTATGGACGATTTAACCGAAAAATACAACAAGCTCGTTGAGGAAAAGGGCGAATTCGACGAGGCAACCAACGCCGAAGAAGAAAGCACGGTTGCGTTTTTGAAGAAAAAATCGCAGGAACTTGCCGCGCAGTTTTCCTCTCTCGAATCGGAACTCGATTCGCTCAAAAAGAACATGGACGAGCTTTTGCGCCAATACAAAAAGCTCTCCGCAAACACCAAGGAAATGATGGCTGTTCGCGACGAGAACAAGAAAAAGTACGAGGAACTTTTAAAATCTAAGGCAGCGGAACAGTCGGCAATCACCAAAAAGCTTGACGATATCGCCAAGGACGTTCCGCCCGAATATATGGCAAAATACAAGGAAAAACGCAAGGATAACAAATTCCCGATTGTCTACGAGGTCGTTATCGCCAAGGACACGCACTGTTCGGCTTGCGGCACGGAGCTTTCCAAATTGCAAGTTTCGCAACTCCAAAAGGACAAAATGATAGAGTGTGAAAACTGCCGCCGCCTTATCTTTATAAAGGAATAATTTTTGTTGATAAGTACCGTCTTAGGCTTGTTATTCGTGATTTTTTCGGATAACTGCCTAAGGCGTTTTTTTTAGAAAACAAAATTATATGAAAGAATGTAACATGGTTGCAACCGCTTTGTAACCTATATGCAACACATTAAAATACAATTTCGGCTTTTTCGCATTGACTCAAACCACCGTTTATGGTAAAATGTTTTCAGTAGCTTTTGGGCAATTTTTTGAATACCGAATAAATTGCACCATATTAAGAAAAAGGAGAAAAATGCTCTTTGAGCGTTTTTAATAAATTTTTATAAGGAGATGAGTTATGAGAAACTTATCAAAAAGATTGAAAGCTTTAGCCACCTTAGCATTGACAATTTTGTTGTTATGCTCCTTTACGCTCACGTTTTTGTTTTATGGTCAAAATACGCTTGCTTATGCGGGTGATACCGAGATAAAAACCGAAGAAACCGACGTTAACTTGTCGATAGATACCGAGAGGTTGATTGCTTCTACTCGCGAAGAGTATAAGGATTTGCAAGAATACGAATACAGCCCGGACACAAAAGAGGAAATCGAGCAAACCGGCAAGACTGTCGGCGAAAGCTTAGTTGACCAAATTTGTTATTATCAACAAATGTTGGGTACCGCAACAGACCAAGCGGAAATCGACAAGATAAACGCTTTGATAGACGGAACTAAAAAACATTTTAGATACATATCAAGCTGCCGCAAAGCAACAAAGTCAAGCAGTCGCCGATACTCAACAAAACGGTATGCCGGATCTTGATGATGTTGCTGTGAATATCTCAAAGACATATGCATCTACAACGGTTGGGGCTGCTATTGCTTGGTTTAATAGTTCGAACTATTTGTTGTCCGGTGAATTATTGACGCACGCTTGGGTGGATAATTTCACTCCGGGTGATTATTCACCGATACACGGAAACAGAGTTGTTGATTCTCCCCTTACATACGATTTCGTGAATTCGGATGAGACTTTTAGGGAAATTGAATATGAGACTTATCACCCGAATGCGTTTAATGATACAACGTGTTACGAGGAAGATTTGGGCTTCTCTCTACACGGTGCTGATATTGAAAGGAGTAGCTCAAGCAGTACGAGAATAAAAGTGTCGGATGATTATGACTTTCACTCAAGAGATGTTAACAGTATACTCAATGCTTTAAATAATATTTATTATACAATTCAATCCCTTGGCTATGTAAAAAATTATAAAGTAGTAATCAATGTCGATGTAGCAGACGCATTGTATTTAAAACTGAATTCTACAACGAACGGCATTCATTCTGTTTCTGTGTATAATTATTCGGATAAACCGATTAACGTTGCGTATAACATGAAAATGTGCTCTCCCGCAGACGCAAAAATATTTCAAAATTTATCGGATATCGATTCGGTTAAGATTCCCGCCAAGGGAAGCAAAACTGTTCAAATAGCAGGAAACGGTACGGCTTCACATATTACGTTTTGTTACATAAAAGACGGACATAGAATTGTCACGTATGCCGATGAATTGTATTTAGATAGAAGTATTTTAAATTTTACTTTCGAAAAGAAATTAGTGCCTGCCGCCGATATTGCTATAATTACAAAAAAAGGTAGTCAATGGCTTGTTCAATTCACTAATTATTATGATCCGTCTTACAGATTGGAATATAATTCAAAAATGTGTTATGAAGATGACGCAAAAAATTGGACGGGCTTAAAAGATATAAATATATGCTATTTAGAATATGGTGATTCAAAATTCGTATATATATCCGAAAATTATTTTGCAACGCATATTGCCGCAAGATTTGTAAACAAATATTATGAATATTATGTATATGCTAACGAATTAAACGCAAACGGAAATATGTCTGTCGGTAGAAGAATTTCATATGTATATAATTATCTTCAGATAGAAAACAAAGGTAAAGTTAACGGAAAATGGAAAATAAAAGTTAGCAATCCTTTAGATAAGTCTATAGCGGTATATTATAATAGCAAAATGTGTAATTATGATGACGCAAAAAATTGGACGGGATTAAATGATATCCCGAGTCCTGTCACCATATCGGCGAATAGCTATGAATATGTTTACATAAGTCCGAATTGGTTTGCTACTTCTATAGCTATTAGTTATATTGATAATGTTGGTTATATTGAGAATGGGTATAGGTTGATATCATATGCCGACGGGTTGAATACCAACGGAAGTATGAATGTATACAATAATCGAATTGAGGTTGAAATATAACAAAAATGAAAAAAGCTAAGATAATAACTATTGTTATATTAGTTGTTGCTGTTTGCGCTTTTTGCGGGTTTTGTTCTTATCGCTGTAGCCATACGGACTATCGCTCACTGGCTAATATGGAGTTTAAATTAAATATACCCGAAGAATGGGAATGCCCGTATTATAATGGTGGTACTTATTTTAACGGCGAAGGTACGGAATACTATGTTTTTCAAACAACCGGGCGTGATGAAGATTTTTTCAAAGATTTTTCAGCGATACCGGATACGGATTTTGAAGAAAAAGTCATCGAAGAAAAGAAGATTCACTTTGATGAGGGCATTCATCTTGATAAACATATGTATATCGATTCGGAATATCTTTTCGATTTTAGCAAATCTTATGAATGGTATCAAAAAGATGTGCGTGTACCAAAACACGAACTCGTAACGTGCTTAAGAAAAGTATATATGATTTATCAATCGGAAAGATTATATATATTTGCACACCATTTTAAAGTCGACCCGACTCCCGATGAGTTGGAAAGTCTTTCAAGTTCTGAAAATTAAAAAAATGACCGAAAGCTCGTTTAAAACACGGGCTTTTTTCGTTAAAGCCTTGAAAAACGCTTGACGAAGTTTTTTATTTATGTATAATATTCTGTCAACAATGTTCACTTCAATCGGTGAATCAAAAATCCCGTTATGGCTTTTAATATTTTCGTCTGTTTTGAATATCATTATGGACCTTTGGATGGTGAGAGGTCTTAAACTCGGAGTATTCGGTGCAGCTCTTGCCACTCTAATTGCACAAGGTATTTCAGCCGTACTTTCGCTTTTGATTTTTCTTTACCGTATGCGAAAATATGCAGGTTTGTTTCATTGGTTTGACAAAAAAGAACTGCGTACAATGCTTAAAATCGCCGTTCCGTCTATCCTTCAACAATCAACCGTATCAATCGGTATGATGATTGTGCAAGCGGTTGTAAATCCGTTTGGCACGCAAGCACTCGCAGGATATGCGGCAACGATGAGAGTTGAAAATGTTTTTTCGCTGATATTTGTATCCATCGGAAATGCCGTGTCACCATTTGTTTCGCAAAATCTCGGTGCCGGAAAAATCAGCCGCATTAAGAAAGGTTACCGTGCCGCATTACTGTTGGATGCATGCTTTGCCGTTCTTGCCTTTATAGTTATTGAAACAATGCACACACAAATTTCTTCGCTTTTCTTAGGAAAAGACGGAACGGAATTAGCGTATCAAGTGTCCGGTGATTATATGAAATGGATTGGCTACTTTTTCATAATTATGGGCATTAAAATGGCAACAGACGGTGTTCTTCGTGGAATCGGAAATATGCGACCGTTTTTAATTGCAAATATGGTTAACCTTGCAATTCGTTTGTCCGTAGCATTGATTTTTGCGCCTCGTTTCGATATTGCCTTTGTTTGGCTTGCTGTACCGGCAGGCTGGCTTGCAAACTTTGTCATTTCTTATGTGGCACTAAGAAAATCCTGGTCTAAGGATACTTTGGCTTAAAAATTAACAGACTCATTCAACTAAAACCCTGTTTTATTATACTCATACAAGCAGATTTACATCTGCCTGTGTGAGTTTTTTTATGCCTTAATACATTGATGTCCATTGGAATATACTTTACGGATCTCCCTTGCACTAACATTACTGGAGTGTATTTGGGGAATGTTAAGATAATTGTTGTTTTGAGAGCAATTCTAATTAACAAATTCAAGTTTGTAAATGACACATTCCAGAAGGAGTGAAAGCTTTCTGGAATGTGATTTTTTATAAGGGAGAAAATTACATATGAGAAACGAAAACAAAGAGATAAACCAGGGCAAAAAAGCGATAGGAGAGTCCATGGGCAGCAGAATTGTGCTTGCCCTGATCGTTGTGGCTGTGATAGTTACGGCGGCAAAAGTGATCCCTTTGGTCCGGAATCGGGTACAGACTTCCCAATATCCGGTGATCGAGCTGGCAGATCTGCAGGGAATGGAACTGGAGAGCTTAAGTGATGGAAAGTTCAGTTTCAGCTATCCGGCAGAAGACTGGGAAGTGTGGGAGCAGGTGACGACGGATTATCACCCGCTTACGATCTTCTATAAAGGGACAGCGGATGACGGCTCCACAAGTATCTCGGTGGCGGAGAATGACACCGTGGTCACACAGTTGAAACCGGAACTTCTGCAGGTAATGTTGGATGGCTTAAAAGAACAGGCTCCTTATATGGTGATAAAGGAAAGTGAAATGCGCAGTATGGAAGGTACACCGGTGTTCTATCTGGAGGACAATATGTCACTGACCCAGGAAGGACTGGATATGATGGTAGATACCGGCGCGTGGAGAGAGGAAACGATAGAA
>USLP01000101.1 GCA_900555525.1 uncultured Eubacteriales bacterium | reverse complement strand
CGAAGACGAGAGCGGATCTCAATTATTACGAAAAACAAAATTTTGATAAAATTTTCAATGAAATATTTATTATCGGCGAAGACCCCGACAATTTCATGAACGTAAAATATTCGATAGGTTCAACACAGCAGTCAAACAAACCGCACGTTATCGAACTTTATGCGGCGTCGGCGGCGATTGATTTTTTGCGTTCGGCATGCGATAAATACACGGTTAAGGTTATGGGCAGATTTGAAAATGCCGAGGACGCCAGAGAAATGTCAAGCTTAAGTATGCTAAATGACGCAAACGGAGACAAAACCACGGCACAGAAGGTTGCTTCATTTATGAGAGCGGCGGTTATGTATACAAAGTATTATTACCATTGCTTGAAAAACGGCAAGAAAAACGGTAACTGGTACGGCTATTATAACGATATAGACGATAACGAGCTTGACAGGCTTTATACGTTTTGCATGAAATATATAGATTGGTTTAAGCTTGCCGAGCTTACAAACGATTCCAACGGTGAATGTTCGGTTAATCCCGCAAATAACGTTGAATTTTTCAGCCTTATGGACGGCGATTTGTACAACGGTATTCCCGACCTTTCTATGTTTAAGAACATACTTATAAAAAATATCAATACCATAGAACAGCTTGTAACGGAAAAACAAAGCGATAATGCTGAAGCGATAGACCAAACGTTTTCGGAACTTTCAAAAGAAGACTACAACGGCACCGACTTGGGCAAGCTTGTAAAATGCTTGCAGCAGGCTTGCGAGATATAAAGGAGAATGTGAAAAATGGCTACATATTTAACTTATGATAAACAAAAAATAAGACAGTTTAATCTGCCTTCTTCAAATACGCACGGCTGGAACAATGCCGCAAATTCACTCAGCGCACTTGGTCAAATTGCGCAGGATTTGCCCGATATGGGCAAAAATGCGGACGGAATATCGGGAGATTTTAACCAGTCTAACTTTTCCATGCCGTCCCCGTGGGCAAGATTTATTTCTTTTGAAACGCTTTTGTTTGACGATACGGGAATATACGGAAGCGCGTCTTTGCAGGCTCTTAACGATTGGCGATGCTTAATAACGATTGTTGCGCTCAACAGCGCAATGGGACTTGATATAAACCTGGAAAATTCGCAGTGGAGCTATATTACGGATATTTCCAAAGACGGAAATACGATTTCACAGCAGTTTTATACAAACGTGCGTCAGATGTATCCGCAGAATTCAATGTTTACAACATACGGAATCCCCAAGGAATGGGATATATTTATACCGATTTTGTTAGCGCCTACCGCCATAAACAATAACGATGTTATCGGATTTTTATCAAATTCTACGCTTGTTTGCCCTGCGTATACGTTTTCACTTTCGGCAAAATCAAAGCTGTCGGCATTTGAATTTTTCCAAAACGGCGCATTCTGCGACCCTGTTATGTGGATAAACAGAGACCCTAACCATGCGTATATAATGGATCAGTATCTTACAAATCTTCATGCAACGCTTGCCGAGCTCTCCGGAAGAAGCGACATGAACGTGTACATCTGCCAAAAGTTGATTAAGCTTGTCGGCGACTTTAAAGCGCAGATACTTCCGCTTAATCCGACAAGCGCTGTCAGCGTTTCGAGAGCGGGGCTTATACCCGACAGCGTTGCAAATATCCTTGCGGATTCAAAGGTAACGATACCCGAACCCGCTTCGGACGTTAAATTGATGACGTCCAACACAAACGCAGGCACGCTCTATATTGTCGGCGAAAATATGTTCGGCACACGTGCAGGCAGCGCAGGCGCGGGACAGATTCATATTGCAGGCAGAAAAACGCTCGCACAGCTTACTCCGAATTTCAGAAGCGGAGATACGAATTTTGACGGTTACAATTTCCAAAATAACGAAAAAATGTACCGTGATACCGATTTGCTTTTGGATAAGCTTTATCTTGTTATGTCGCAAAACAGCATATTCAACCAGGGCGCAGACGGCTCGCTTTATACAAAATTGCAGGGCAAGGATATAATCTGGCCCGTAAACAGCGTGCTTTTGGAATATATGACATCGGAAGAACTGAAAGGTGCGCTCAGCGTAAGCTTTGACGGCGTAAATTCGTATACCGTTACTTTGACATTGCCGCTTACGCACGGAACACATACGTTTTCAAAGCAGTACAGCGACCAAAATGTTGTTATAAAAATGGAGGGCGATTTCCCGAACCTTTCCATATGGCCGTATGCCAAAGTTGTAACACCGGGTCAGACAGAAAACCATTGGAAAAGCTATTATTCATATAAAGGTACATATGAGGATTCGCCGAGCGTTACAACCGTAACGGAATTGTGCTGCGACGGTACGGAAAATCACGTTACGTCGCAGACAAGGCTTGACAATATTTCGTCAAAAGGCTTTACGGCATATTATACTTCATATTCCGAATTGCCCACACATATCAAGGTTTACGAAAAACAGAATATGTATAAACAGTTCTGCGGCTGTGTTCTTCTTACGCCTGCGCCGACTTATACGATAAGCGAACAGAATGTTTGGAATGTCGGCGTTGACTTCGGTACAACATCTTCAACCGTTTATAAGAGAGAAAACGGAAAGGAATTTATTGAATTCGGAACATTTTATTGGAACGAATTTGATTCACAGACGGGAAAAACCGTTGAGAAAAAGGGTGAAGCGGTTGATTCGGGAAGATTCAATGCCTGCGTTCCGTTTACTCTGAAAGACAGCGCGCATAACTTCTTTATGCCCGATGATTTCTTCAAGAGAAATTCCTATCCGTCAATATACGAGATAATGACGGCAGGCGTTCCCACGGGTGCGGATTCCACATTTGTATTCGGTCATATTCCGTTCGATTATGCTAAGGGCGACAGACGAGACGCAACACAGGCTGAAAATGCCGTTGTTTATGATAACTTAAAATGGAGCAATGACCCAAATGTAAGAGAAGCGTCCTCAAAATATCTGCATCAGATTTTTATAGAGATTGCATTTTCTGCGGTAAAGGCGAGAGTAGGTACGATAAACTGGAAATTCTCATATCCTACGGCATTGCCTCTTAACCTTTTGACGGATTATAAAAACAAAGCGCTCGATATACTCAATTTCCTTACAAAGCAAACGGGAATAAAGATGATTTCCGATAAAGAGGAATTTTATCCCGAAAGTATCGTTTCCGCTGAATTTTTCCAGCAGAATTATCAGATGGGAACGGTTGCGTGCGTTGATATAGGCGGAGGTACAACGGATATTTCAATATGGAAGCGCGGAATAGATACGAAGAATCTTCTTCAAACCTCTATAAAGCTTGCGTCGAGAGATATATTCCTGCCGTCTTTCTGGAAGCTTTTGAGGTCGGACGGAAACGCTTATGAAAATATACTGAAATTAAAGAGATCTGTTTATGAATTTGTAAGAAAACGCAACGATAATCTTTCCGAGGAGGAGCTTCCGAAGCTCGAACAGCTCTTGTTTGAGTATCCCGAAGCTGTATTTAAGTATGTTGGCGCTGTTGCCGATATGAACGATAAGGTGCAGTTTGAAAAAACGCTTACTTTCGGTTTCTTTGCGCTTATGTATTATGTTATGGATTCAATTGCAATGGTATATGACGAGCTTAAGGATGAAAAGAGCATAACGGTATGTATAGGCGGAAACGGCGCAAAGCTCGTTGACTGGCTTTCAATCCCGATGAAAAACCTCGAGCAGGTTTTACAGCAGTATTTGAACGATGAATACGGAATTTCCATAACTGTTTTTGTAAAATATCAGAATCAGACATTGAAATCCGAGGCGGCAATCGGCTTGCTTACCATTAATGACAATGTGGATTCGTTTGCCAAAAACCTTAAGCTTCCGGCATCGGAAACGCTTACCGTTGAAAAGTTTAACGGCGAAACGGAAACAATCGGCTCAGGCGAGGATATTATGTCGAGAGAAGATATTAAGGACTACTTCTATACAAAGGGAAAAAGCTCGGAAACGGTTACTGTCGGCAACGAACAGGTATCGGGTATCAAATCTATAAGCGTAAGCAAAGATTTGACAGCGCTTAAGAAGGTTATAAAATACTTCAATATCTTAAACGAACTCTCATTCGGGGAGAAAAAATATCTCCTTAATTATACGGATACGGATTTTGACAGTATTCATCAGCAAATGCAGTTTGCGCTGAATGAAGCCGTTAAGGACGCAAGACTTGACCCTGCATTCGTATTCGGTATTAAGTCAATTTTGAGAAAAGAAAACAAATAAAAAATCGCATATGCGGAAAGGAATAACGATTATGAACAAAACAAAAAAATTCAGTATTTTTCTTCTTTGCCTTTTAATGATTTGCACGCTTTTGGGAGGCTGCGGAAATGATGAAATCGAGGGCGTGAAAGAAAAAGGCGGTAACGGTTCCAATCAAACTGCGAACAACACAAACCAACAAACATCAGATTCCGACGCTGACTTATATGTTAAAGCATTTGAATATTTTAGCAATTATTATGATATAAAAATAAAAAATGCCGACGTAAGCTCCGAGGAATTAAAAGGAAAAGATTTCAAAACTCCTCAGCTTAGCTTTAAAGGTGCGAGAACATTTGCAAGCTTTAAAATGGACTTGGAAAAGCTTTATGATGTAAAAGATGAAGAACTTAAAATAACGACGAAAGACGGACTTAAATATTCGGAGGATACCAATATTGTAAATGCTCCCGTTACCAAGGCTAAAAAATCAGATTGGAATATGTATATAACCGTATTTTTCTTGATTTTGGTGCTTATTGTTTTATTCTGCTATGGTATAAAAATAATTAATAAAATAGATAATCTCTCAAAGAAAAAAGTGGATTTAAGCATGATAACCGATAAAATCGATAATATGAGTTTAAGACAGGGTGTTGGAAACCAAAACAATAATCAGATTTTGGAAAAAATGTCCAGATTGAACGACGAAAACATTCGTCTTAGAGAAGAGATTAACAGGCTCCGCAATAATGCGTCTGCACCTATGCCAAACGTAAATTTAAACGTAAATTACAGTTCCGATGAAGACGCATACAATTCGCAGATTAATCTTGCCTCGGGCATACGTGATCCGCGTTTCAGACCGTGTAATGTTGCAACCAATAATATGGGAACGGTTGTAAACTTTGCTAATTCGCCGAATCCATATTTCTATGCAATAGAGACTAATGACGGGCTAAAGCTTTACCCTGCGAAATTTATTTCCGTTCCTACATACGGTCAATTTTACAGTTCCTTTGAAATAGAAGGACAGGGGGATAATATAAAACTTATAAAACCCGCTATCCTTATGAGAAACGGCGGTTCTGATACTTACGGCATAAAAGAAAAAGGTCAGGTATCTCTGGGATAAATTCCGAGAAAGGAACGATGAAGAATGAACGGCAATTTTTTTGAATTTAAGACAGACGTTTTTTCCAAGGGGATAGAATCGCTTGCGGATATACAGCGCAATAACGATGAAGTTATGACAAAAAAGAGTGATAAAAAACCGCCGAAAGCCGAAAAATATGTGGTCAAGCCGTACATAAGAAGAGAAATTTCCTTTTTGGAGGAGAATGAAAAAATAGAAAAGCTTTCAAAAAGAGTAAGCTCAATTTCGGAAAAAACTCTGGGAAGATATCTTATGAGTATGTACGAAAGAGTTATTTCCGATAAAATGTTTGCGGATTCCGTACAGGATAAATTCAGACCGAGCGGAATATACGGC
>USLP01000100.1 GCA_900555525.1 uncultured Eubacteriales bacterium | reverse complement strand
TTTGTCTTTCCTCTGTTTTTCCAATACATTTGTGCGGTCGCTAGCATCAACTGAACCGGCTTCAAACTTGTTAAATTCCTCCGTGGTTTGCGTATCCAAATCTTTTCTGTCAACAAGGAATATAACCTTCTTGATTTTAGGATTGCTTGCAAGTATTTGCGCCGTTTTGAATGCTGTGAGTGTTTTTCCTGCTCCCGTTGTATGCCATATGTATGCATTTTTATTAGTCACCGTTGCCTGGCGGATAAGTGCCTCGGTCGCATACACTTGGTATGGTCTCATAACCATCATTATTTTATCTGTGTCATTCAAAATAGTAAACTTTGAAAGCATCTTTGTAATTAGGTCGCGAGCAAGAAAAACAATCGAAAATTCCTTTAAATTTGTAATTCGGATATTGTTATCATCAGTCCAAAAGAATGTGTGCGAAAACAATATATCTTTGTCACTGTTTGCAAAATATTTCGCATCAACGCCATTTGACACCACAAATAACTGTATGAAGTGATATAATCCTTGATATGAATGTTTTCGGTAACGCATAATTTGATTAACAGCTTCTTTTATATCTCCGCCGCGTCTTTTCAATTCTATCTGAATAAGCGGCAAACCGTTTATTAACAGCGTAACATCATACCGATTTGTGTATTTTCCAACAACGGTTGTTTGATTTGTTACCTGATAAATATTTTTTGAATAATCTTCATCAAAGAGCATAAGATAAACTTTCGTGCCGTCATCTCGTTCAAGCACAAATTTATCCCTCAGTATTTTAGCGCTTTCAAAAATGCTTTTCCCGCCTATATGATTAAATACACGTTCCCATTCCTTATCGGATAAAGCTTTATTGTCAAGTTTACTCTTATTGAATTTTTCAAACTGAATCTTAAAATTATCGAGCAAAGCATCATAATCTTCGATAATTACTCGTTCGTAGTTTTGATTTTTTAGCTGCTCAATAAGCTGTTCTTCCAATTGAGCTTCGCTTTGGTAACCCATAAAATTTCCTCCTTATATCAAAATCCTTAATAAGTGCGAAAAAATTCTCATGCAAAAGAGGCGAAAAGCTTATGATAATTCCCGAACTTGTTTTACTTGTTGTACGAAATTCATGGGGATAAAGCGATTTTATCAAGATAACTTCGTTATCTTTCACATCATAGCTTTCATTTGATATTTTAACATTAACACAACCGCCGAACACAATAAGAAGCTCCGCAGGAAAATTTATATGCTCATAAGCATGAACGTTATTAAAAACTTTATATTCAAACGATACAAGTGCGTTGTTAGCGCTGTTATTCCAAAAAGAAATCATAAAATCACACCTCTTTGTTCAGTTATAATATATATTTTGGAATTTGTCAATAACAAATGGGTTTTTGTATTATTCTTTATTTTTTACTGATGTATGAAAATTTGATTTAATTCTTTCAGCTTTTTCGGAGAGGGGATATCAAACGAAGTCATATTCATTCCGAGTGCGGTATATTTATGTTCTCCCATTTTGTGATATGGCAAAAGCTCAACCGCAAAAGGCTTATACGGTGCAAGAAAGCGCCTGATGTTTCCCATTTCTTCACTTGAATCGTTTACAGTCGGAATAACGGGTATTCTTATTAAAACCTTGGCTTTACGCTCAAATAATTTTTTCAGATTTGATAAAATCAATTCGTTTGACGCGCCTACAATTTTTTTATGAACATCGTTATTAAACGCTTTTATGTCATATAAAAACAAGTCGGTATACGTAAGTATTCTCTCAAAATACTCCCACGGAACCAATCCTGCCGTATCGACGGCGGTATGTATGTTGTTTTCTCTGCATTTTTTCAGAATTTCATACAAAAAGTTGATTTGCAGCATACATTCTCCGCCCGAAAAGGTAACGCCGCCGTTTGACATTTCATAAAACGACTTGTCTTTTTGAATAATGTTAAAAACTTCTTCAACAGTATATTCCTTTCCGCAAATTTGTTTTGCATCATTAAAACAGACAAATTCCGTATCTTTTTCGGTTATGCCTTTACATCTGCCGCACCCTGCGCATTTATCCTTATAAAACATTATCTGTGGCTTTGCCGATTGACTTTCGGGATTATGACACCATTTGCATTTAAGGTTACATCCTTTAAAAAATACTGTAGTGCGTATTCCCGGCCCGTCAACAAACGAATTTCTTTGAATATCAAAAATTATTGCCGTATTCATAATCAAAGCTCCCTATCTTGTATGTGCCGTTCTTTGTATTATTTCGTCCTGCAAGCCCTCGTTTAAGAATACGAAATAATCTGAAAATCCCGAAACTCTTACACGTAAATTCTTATATTTATCGGGGGATTTCTTCGCATTTATTAAATCTTCTTTTGAAACATAGGTAAGCTGAAAATGTGTTCCTCCCATTTTAAAATATGTTTCAAACAAGTATACAAGCTTTTCAAAGTTTTCGTCATTTTTAATCAATTGCTCATCAAGCAGAACGTTTGTTACGCTCGGACCCGTTAAAACAGAATAGGGGTCGCATTTGGCAACCGAGGACAACAAAGCCGCAAGTCCGTTTCTGTCCTTGCCCTCCGACTGACCGATTCCGAAGCTTATCATATCGCCCTGAAATCTTCCGTCGGGCGTGGCTTTTGTATTGTTACCGAAAAATTTATGATGCTCGTTATAGCCTACAAGATTTCCGAAAACAAGTTTTTTTCTTAAATAATTGTTGCCGTCATTCCATTCATCAAGACTTTTAAAAAACCTATGCGCAATATCGTTTGAACAAGCTTCGTCGTTGCCGAAAAAGTCTCCCTTTTTAAGTATGTACTCTCTCAAATCTTCAAAGCCGTTCCAATTATTTCGCAGTGCATCAATTAATTGTCCCATTGTTATTCGCTTTTCATCAAAAACCAACTGCTTTGTCACGGAAAGAGAGTCAATTACGTTTGAAATGCCAATAAGAAGCCCTACTGCAATATATGTATTCGTCCCACCTTGCGTAACACTCTTTGCGCTTTCTATGCAGCCGTCAATAAATATGCTACTGACAAGATTGCAGTCCCTCTCGCGTATAGTTTGAAATCCTTTTCCTATTTTGTCCGCTTCAGATAAATCTTTAAACATTTCTTCTTGGAATATATCATAAAACTCATCAAATGTTTTTGCGTTTATAATATCATCGCTTCTGTTAAAGAATGTGTTTTGAACACACCTAACAATGTTCATAGGATCAAACCCAAAAACAATTCCACCCGGCATAGCTATCTCATTACAGCCAATCATTGTATAATGTACCGCCTTTTCATGAGAAAATCCGGTATATTTCATCAAGCCTTTTATGCGCGGCACGTCATTAACAAACGCAATACGCTTGTTGGGATCTTTTCGTTCGCAGTCCATCATATAATGCAAAACCTCATGAGGAGTTTTCGGTGTCCATCGCAGAGAAATCTGTGGTATCCATGTTGGCAATTCCATAAGCGAATCAACAATCAACTTTGATAATTCATTGAACCCGTCCTCGCCGTTTTCAAGGTATCCGCCCACACAAAAATGAGATTCACCACCGCGGTAAAATCTATCGGAGGAAATAGGTATTCTCGCTTGCAGCATTAAGAATAATTCCTGCAAATACTCCGAAGCTTCTTCTTTTGTTAAAGCTCCGCTTTCAATATCGGATTTATAAAACGGATATAAATACCTGTCGATTAATCCGATACTGTCAGGAATTAAACCGTAACAAACATACAACGACAAAATCGCCTCATAAAAACTACTTGCTGATTTTTTCGGCACATTTTTAAGTGCTCGGGATAGTTTCTCCAGATTCTTCTTATACTTTTCATTTGACACTGTTTTAGAAAAACTCAATGCTTTTTCGGAGCATTTACTCGCCCAATCAATCAAAGCATCACATATATCAGATTGCGTTTCCAAGAATTGAGTTGCCTCTGCATCATTCTTGTGTTTTTCGATTGATTTTTTAATTTCATCTTTAATACTGACTATTCCGCCGTTAATGATTTTAGCAAAATCGCCTACCGAATGCTGCCATTCAAACGTAAGCAAATTGTCAACAGGCTTATTGTAGAATTTTTCACATGCAATATTAAAATTTTTATGCCCGCTTCTGTTGAACACATCGCCCTCAACACTGCCGTCAAAGGTTATTAAACCCGTAAAACAAGATTCGGGGACAATCAGGGGTTCCTGATTTCTTATATATTCGCATACTCTTTTTGCCGACATTTTTATAGGTGATAAAAATAAATCACATCTGTCATAATCAGTTTTTACAGGGGAAACATACATTCCTCCCGCAACTGTTTTCTTAACCAGTTTTCCTATTCTTTCAGTCATTTTATCCACCCTCCCGTATTATCTGATTGAATATCCGCCGTCGAAAATAACGGTTTCTCCGCATATCATCTTTGCATTTTCGCTCAAAAGATACACAGCAAGCTCCGCAATTTCATCTATCGTCGCAAAGCGTCCGTACGGGATTCGGTCATGTTTCATGGAATCACCTTCGTGCCAGTTATTCATTTCCGTTGCAACCGGTCCGGGTGCAATTCCGTTTATGGTAATTCCGTTGGGTGCAAACATTTTGCCCCAACCGCGCGTCAGTCCCGTTGCAAGTATTTTAGAACCTCCGTATGCACCGTAAACCGGTTCTTCACTTGCTACCGATGTAATGTTTAATATATTGCCTTTTATATCATTTTTAAGCATATAATTGACAGCTGCCTGCATTGTGAAGAAAACTGCGCTTGCATTAACATTTATGACATCCTGCCATTCCTTTGCTGTTGTTTTTAAAAGGCTGTTTTTATCCCATTCGTTTCTTTGTGCAAAAATCCCCGCATTGTTCACAACAATATCCAAACCGCCAAGCATATCGGCGGCTTTATTTACCTTTTCTTCCGCCTTTTAAATTTCGGAGGCGTCCCACGCCATAGGAAAAACATTCTCTCCCAATCTGTCCGCAGTGCGCTTAAGCGTATCGGTATTCCGCCAAATCCGATTATACCTATTTTATGCATTTTTATATCCTCTTTTTTGTTTTTTATTAATTATATAATGAGTACATCATTGAGTCAATACTCAATTATGCCCACCACATCTCGCCTGCGTTTTCGTATATAATCGTTTCTTTTAAGAAGCTTACAGCTTTTTCCAAGCCTTCTTTAGGCGACATAAGACCGTCCTCATGCTCAATGCTGATAACGCCGTCATAGCCTGTAGCTTTAAGCGTGCTTATAATATCGTTCCATGTTTCTCTGCCGTGTCCGTAGCCGACTGTTCTGAATACCCACGAACGGTTTTCAATATGACCGTAATTTTCCGTATCCAAAACACCTGTTGTTTTTGTGTTAAATTCGTCTATCTTCGTATCCTTTGCGTGGAAGTGATAGATTGCACCTTTTAGCGCTTTAATCGCATAGCACGGGTCTATTCCCTGCCAGAAAAGGTGGCTCGGGTCAAGGTTTGCCCCTATCATATCGCCTACGGCTTCTCTTAAACGAAGCATTGTTTTTGTGTTATATACGCAAAAACCGGGGTGCAGCTCAAATGCGATTTTCTTTATGCCGATTTCTTTTGCAAGCTTAGCGGTTTCTTTCCAGTACGGAATAAGAACCTCGTTCCATTGCCATTCCAAAATTTGGGTATAATCGTCCGGCCATGCGCACGTTACCCAGTTGGGATTTTTCGATTCGGGGCAGTCGCCGGGACAGCCCGAAAAGC
>USLP01000099.1 GCA_900555525.1 uncultured Eubacteriales bacterium | reverse complement strand
CCCCACCCTCTGCGAACTCCGACACAACTTCCGAAAACGGCGCGGCCGAAACGCTTGATGTTGTAAACGGAATAGGGATTGAAGAAGTGGGGATTGAGCCGCCGGCGCTATTTCCCGACAGCGGCTCCACAAACGACGCAAAAGATACATTGGAGACCAAGATAATATCTTGGAAAAAGCAGTACCGGACTTTCTTGGAATCTTGGGTGCCCGAAGGGTGGGATTTTAATCTGCGCGGCGGAGCTACAATAGAACATACTACAACATCAAAAACACTTTTTTCGTTTGGGGGCTCCGCAAAGAGGGAATGGGACGAATTTTTCTATTCGTTCGACGCCTTTTACGACTACGAAACACAAACCGATACGGCGGGAGTGCCTTCCACAACAACGGATAAATACGGCGCAAATTCCGACTTTAGGTGGAATTTTTTAGGGGAAAACTCAGACTGGTTTTTTTCAAATATAATATCTTATAGGCACGACGGAATAAAACAAATCTACGACCAAATAGACAACGCAGTGGGCTTGGGATATTCGTTCGAGCTTCCGGAATGGGGGATAAAATGGGACGTTTCGTTCGGCCCCGCCGTCAGATATATAGACGCCTACGATTACGACTACCACTGGATACCCATGGCGATACTAAACGAGCAGCTGACGTGGGATATTACAGACATACTCCGGTTTGAACACAAGGGATATATGGGCATGGGGCTAACTACCGGAAATGAAGGAACGATATATATAATGGTAGGCTTGGTTTTTATGCCCGAAGAAATAGTGTCGCTCGCGCTGAGATATACAAACGATTACGATTCAATAAATTCGCCTTCCGCAATAAAGAACGAGCAAAGATTGATATTCTCCATAGAAATTCCGATTCGCGGAAGACGTTAACTTGCATAATTTGCAAGCAGATTTACCCCACAAATATTTTTCATAATAATAAACTATTGGAATTGTTTTAAGACGAGATTCTAACGTGCATACAAAAACTATCCTAAAAAACTCTGCTTCGCAGAATTATTTTGAGAAAGAAATTACCACTCCCACGTAAAAGAAATTCCTCAAAAAACTCCCAGTCCGGCAGTAGTTTTAAGGCGGGATTTTGTACGCAGTTCAAGAAACAAGAAAAGTCCGCGCTGGGAGCGTACATTGACGTACGTGACCTGTGCGGACTTTTCGCAGTGACGCAGAAATGCGCCAAAATCCCGCCTTAAAACCGGGAGGAGATTTCTTCGGCGAGCCTATCGAGTTCGCGGAATGTTGACTCCACAGGCCTTCCCTTCACTTCCACTCCCGGAATTTTTTCCGGCTTCACCAACTTAAAGCACGCCTCAATCGGAGCCGTCAGATTTCCACCCCATCCAAAAGAGCCTATTACGCTATAATATTTTAGTTTTGCCCTTAGAATGTTTATCAAATATGCCGCATAGACGCTTTTTGGGTGCGGCCCCGTCAAAACCATAGAAGTTCCAAAAACTACGCAAGGCGTATCGATTAGCTGCATAGCCAGCTCACCTTCGTCCGCGTCCACAAGCTCCGCTTTGACAACGCTAATGCCTCGCGATTTCAGGGCATTTTCGAGGTAGTCAACCATTATCCTCGTATTGTCGTACATAGAGACGTAGGGGATAAGAACTTTGCGCGAAAATTTATCGGAAGTCCAGTCGGAGTAAAGGTTGATTATAAAATCGGGTTTATCGTAAACCGGGCCGTGGCTCGGTAGTATCATTTTCGGCTCCAGCTTACGGACAATATCGAGATACTTTGAGCAGAAGCCCCTAAACGGCATCATTATTTCAGCGTAATAGCGCCGAGCGGCCTCCGCAAGGTTTTCCGAGCAATCGGCAAAGAGTTCGTTTGCCGTGTAGTGGGCGCCGAAATAGTCGCATGGGAAAAGGAATTTATCCTCCACAAGGAAGGTAAACATCGTATCCGGCCAATGAACCCAAGGCGTCATAAAGAATTTTAGAGTGCGTCCGCCAAGATCTATTTCTTCGCCGTCGGCAACAACTTTCATTCGGGACGGATCCACCCCGAGCATATTCGACAAGTTCTCCGCGCATTTGGGGGAGCATAGCACAACCGCCTCCGGATAGGCTTCCAAGAGAGTCGGTATCGCGCCGCTATGGTCGGGCTCGGCGTGGTTTGATACGATATAATCGATTTTAAGGCCGCACGCCGAAAGCATATCGCGATACGGGTCGAGCAGTTTTTCGTACATGGTGTCTATAAGGGCGCATTTCTGCGCGCCTTTGACAAGATACGAGTTGTATGTCGTTCCCTGGGGAAGCGGAACGAGCTGATCGAACAATTTGCGGTTTTTGTCGTGCAAACCGCAATAGTAAACTCCGCTCGCGATTTCTTTCATGGAGCCTATTCCTCCACTTCTACAAACTGTTCTTTGCCGACTCCGCAAAGCGGGCAAACCCAGTCTTCGGGAATGTCTTCAAATGGAGTCCCGGGCTGGACAGAGTTGTCGGGATCCCCCTGTTCGGGATCGTAAATATAGCCGCATACTTCGCATTTATATTTTTTCATAAAACTAACCTTTCTTTTTTTTTCAGATATAACCTATATTATCGGATAGGACAGAATTTTTCCTAAAAAGTTTTAGTCGGAGTCCGCGCCGCCTATTTTCTTAACGGTAATTATTATGCGGGCAGTTTTGGCAAGCCCCGTCGGGAACTGCTTGCGTATGTCTGAGTACAGGCCCTGCGCATCGTATTTTGACGGGGCGGCAGATTCCGAAGATTGCGCAGCGGAGCCGCTTGTAGTGCCGGATTTTGAAAATAGCGTGGTTTGCGCCATGGCGTCGGAGAGGGTTTTGTCGCTGGTGAGTTCCGGACGTTCAAATTGTATGCAGTACGGGCGGTTTACCGTGAGAACCAAGTCCCTAATCTTGCGCTCAAAGCGCTCAAATTGGCGCTGTTTCATAATGGTGTTGCCGTTATTGTTGCCGTCGGCGTAGAAGTAGGAGACGGGATTGGAATAAATGTAGTCCATATTCAACAGGAGCTTTTTGCCCTTTACCTTCAACAGCTTCATAGCGCAAAACGAACCGAGATCAAACTCTTCGACATCTCCGCGCAATTTCGGCCTGTTTCTGAACATAGCCTCAACGCGTTTGTCTTTTGCCTCTTGTTCAGCGTTAGGCTCGTATTTATCGAGGTAGTTTTTGTATTCGCCCGCAAAGAGAGATGCGGTTTTCTCGCCTTTTTCTATCGCGTTTTCGAGATCTTCTATCTGGGTGGAAAGTTTACCGATTCTGCCCTGCGCACCGGTAATTTGATTTTCAAGGCGGGTGATTTCACCTTTTAGGCCGATTAGCTTTCCGCGAGCCTCGTCGATGGGGGCGATTTTCTTTACTTCGGCAGCTTTTTTAGCGGTTTTCTCGGAAGAATTGGAGTATTCCTCCATATCCACAGAGGGCGCAGGATAGCCTTTTGCCATATACCTTTTCGCGAGAACTTTGCCGTCGAAGCCCTTGTATTGGGATTCCCCCTCGGAAAGAACAAAGGTAAACTTATCTTCCGGCCTGCCGGCAATATGAGTCTCCACAGTTATGGAGTACTTCTGCGCCGACAATGTGACGGCGAACATCAATGCCGTCGCGCAAGCTGCTAATTTCGTTTTTGTCATAATGAAAAAAATAAATGGATAAATCTTGAGTATGTCAATTAGTTTTGGCGCTTGGAAATTTCAGCGACAATTCGGGTTTCGCCGCATTCGGCCAAAACGATGTTTTCTGGTACATCCGCCTGCGCCGGCATTGAAAATTCCGCATTTCCCAATAATCGCCTATTCCCGCCTTTTATTTCGACTATTTTACACGAATAATATTCAAGTTCTTCTTTTTCTTTTGTCAATTTTTATGGAGATTTATTTTTTGCAACAAAGCTGTAGTATATACCCTTGATACGGAATGTTTCGTAATTTTTGCCTTTATTGAATTTTGAATTGCATTGAAATTTGATAAGATTTTACATCTTTATTGAAATTATTATTTGGTTTTCCCGCCATTTTTAATGAATCGCATTCCTTCTCTTTATAAAAGAAATCCATATAGAAAGCATTATTGCACAATTAAACCAGAAATGTGGAAACAAATATGTATTGAATTTCAAAATAAGAATTCTATAAATTCTTTATATTTAAGAACAGGTATTCCCAAAACAACATTATACACATGGAAAAAGTGTTATACCAATAATAATAAATGGGCACCATATAATAACAGGAAAGGTAAATGTAATCGAATATTTACAAAAGAAGAAGAAGAATATCTTGTAACATATATAAAAAATTTGCTACAAACTGGTAATATATTTACAAATGAAGATTTCAAAGAAATTGCATTAGCATATTATTACAATAAGCAATGTAATGATAATAAACCAATTAGTTTCAGCTGTTCAAATGGGTTTATAAATGATTTTAAAAAAAGACACAAATTTTCATCAAAAAAATTTCATTTTAAAAGGAGACCTGATTTAACTCATGAACAAGAAATAGAGTGGATTATGCATTTAAAAGATTTGTTAAACACTGTTGAAAATCAAAGAATTGTTAATTGTGATGAAACAGCATATAATTTATATCCAAAGGGATTACTTACTTGGGCAATAAGAGGAGAGGATAATGTTAAATCATTTATAGATGGAAATGATAAAGAAAATATCACTGTTTTAACAAGTATCACAGCAGATGGAAAAAAGCTCCCATTGATGTTTATAGCTAAAGGAATAACTGTTCGTTCAGAAAATTCTCAAATTAATGATATTGGATCCCATTGGAAAACCCATACATCAAATGGATGGATGACAAATGATGCCTTTATTACATATCTTATAAATCTTAGATTATATTTTTCAGATAATAATGAAATTCATTTAATACTAGATTGTTATGCAGCCCACAGAAGCGAACCTGTGAAAGAATATGCACAATTATTAAATATTATTCTTCATTTCATTCCACCAGGAATGACAGATGAATTTCAACCACTGGACAGAAAAATATTTGGGATTGTTAAAGCTTATGCAAAAAGGCTATATCGTATGAGAATTAAGAAAACAGGAAAAATTTCAAAAAAAGATGCATGTCAAGATATGATACAAGCTTGGGAAAATATTGATGAAATACCAATTTTTGAGTCTTGGGACATCTACCAAGAATGAATTTTATGTTAAAAATTCATTATTTAAAATTTTTCATTAATTGAAATTTAATGATTTTTCTAATTTTTCGACTTTTATAATTTTATAGTATTTTTATAAATTACATTATATTTTGAGAACAACGTAGGGGGTTATTATGAATAAATATTCTTTTGACATAGAAAAAGAAAGAAATGATTTATGAATTTTTTTATAAATTCTTTTGTTATGCTGCAAATTCAATGATATGCCAGGAATAGCTTTGTTATATAGATTTTGAAAATTACTTTTATTCAAAGAAATATTGATTTCCAACAAGAAATGTAAAGACAATCTTTTGTGAGCAAAAATCAAAATTAAATTTAAAATATAAAATTAAGCACACAATGACTAGATTAACAAAACGTTGGGGGTAGTGATTGAATAATTGTTCATCAATAAGTAAATTTGAAAATCTCATTAAAATAAATTATAATATTACTTATTTATTTTGTAATATTACTAACCACATATATACATAATTAATGAAAATAATTTTAAATTGTATAAATCTTTTACATATAAAGCAAAATGATGCAAAAAAG
>USLP01000098.1 GCA_900555525.1 uncultured Eubacteriales bacterium | reverse complement strand
GCTCCGCCCGTTATTAAAAATTTTGAATTTTTTGGAAAAGTTAAATTTTTGTATCCCATTTCTAAAGTCTCCAATATATATAATTTAATTTGCTTAATTCTTTTTTATCAAAAATTCCTTTAATGTCTATAAGAACTTTCTTATTATTTTTATCATTTTTGAATAAAGCATCAACATCATCAATTCTGTAATTCTTAAATTCACTATGGGAAACTGCAAACACAACTGCATCCATATCTTTGATTTCCGATTTATTTGCAAATTTCACGCCATACAAATGCCAAGCCTCATCTGCATCTGCAATCGGATCATATATGACCGGAGTTATCCCAAATTCTTTTAGTTCATTTACGATATCAATAACCTTTGTATTTCTGGTATCCGGACAATCTTCTTTAAATGTAAATCCCATCAAAGCAACACGAGCGTTTTTCACATTTATATCTGCCATAATAAGCTTTTTAACAACATTTTCAGCAACATATTTTCCCATATCGTCATTTATTCTTCTGCCTGACAGAATAATTTGAGAGTGATAGCCGAGTTGTTCTGCTTTATATGTAAGATAATACGGATCAACACCTATGCAATGACCACCAACTAAACCCGGAGCAAATTTCAAAAAATTCCATTTTGTCCCAGCTGCCTCCAAAACAGCTTTAGTATCAATTCCCATTTTATTAAAAATTATTGATAATTCATTCATAAATGCTATATTTATATCTCTTTGACTGTTTTCTATAACTTTTGCAGCTTCCGCTACTTTTATGGATTCGGCTTTGTGTACTCCTGCTTCAACAACCAATTCATATATTTTTGCTACTGTATCAAGCGTTTCTTCATCCATTCCTGAAACTATTTTTTTGATAGTTTCCAAACGATGTATCTTATCACCGGGGTTAATTCTTTCAGGAGAATATCCTATTTTAAAATCGACACCGCATTTTAAACCACTTTCTTTTTCTAAAATTGGGACACATATTTCTTCAGTAACCCCCGGATAAACTGTTGATTCAAAAACAACTACTGATCCCGAAGTAAGGTTTCTGCCCAAAATTCTGCTTGCTCCTTCCACAGGAGTAAGATCCGGCGTTTTATCATTGTTTACAGGTGTCGGAACAGCAACGATATGGAACTTCGCCTCACGCAATTTTGTTTCATCAGCAGTAAATTCAACAGTTGAATTTTTTATCGCTTCATTTCCTACCTCATTTGTAGGATCAATTCCCGATAAATATAAATCTATCTTCTTTTTGTTTAAATCAAAACCAATAACATTTACTTTTTTGGCAAAAGCTACCGCAATCGGCATTCCAACATAACCAAGTCCCACCAAAGAAAGCTTTTCTTCCTTGTTCAAAATTTTTTCATACAAGTTCATTTTTTCTCTCTCCTAAATCCATTATTTTTAGAATTTCACTATTTACAAAATTAACATCATATTTTTTTTCAGCAATTTCTCGACTTATTCTTCCCATTTTGTTGGCAAGTTGCGGCGTATTACAGAACATTTTCATTGTCTCCGCCAAACTACAAGAATTTTTGATTGGAATTAAAAAACCATTCTTTCCGTTAATAACCGTTTCACGACACCCCGGAGCATTGGTTGTGATAATAGCTTTACCACATGCCATAGCTTCCAATACAGATTTAGGCGTTCCTTCGTGATACGATGGAAGAACAAAAACATTACATTGATTCAGATATGGTACAACATCTTTTTGTTCACCAAAATATTCTATCAATCCATTTTCTATATAAGGATTCAAATCCTCACGTTTTATTGCAGATGGATTAGAATCAAAAGGACCAATCAACATACATCGCGAATTAGGATATTCAGATTTTATCATTTTACAAGCTTCCAAATATTCCATAAGACCTTTATCTTTTATAAGTCTCCCTATAAATAAAAAAGTCGGTACAACATTTGCATTTTCTATTGGTTTAAATCGTTCTAAATTCACTCCCGAACCATTAACTATTGCTGTTTTTTCACGATTTATAATTTTAAGCTTTACAAACTCATTCAAGTCATCATTATTTTGGAATATAACTTTTTTTGAAAAGCTTAAAGCCAGCTTATATTCTAAAGCCATAATAAATTTTATAATTTTCGCTTTCAGATTATCATCTCTGAAAATTGAACCTAATCCGGCAATTAAAGAATAGTTATCTTTAATTTTGCAGAAACGAGAAGCTATATTTCCATATATTACAGTTTTAGCTTGATAAAAAAAGATTTTATCGGGCTTATGCAATTTTATAATTTTATATATTGAACATAATGTATGGAAATCATTAAAAGGATTTATAGAATTTCTTGAAACATATATAGAATCATATTTTATACCATAACGTTCAAACTCATTTTTCCACTTTTCTAAATTTTCATTTCCAACCGCAACGACAGTATGCCCTTCCGCAAGAAATTTTTTCAGCATATCAAAGCGAAACCATACTAAAGATTCAGTATGGCTTGATACAACCATAATTTTCATTATATATTTTCCTCAATATTTTTATAATATAATTTTTGTCGATTCTTTTGATTCATTTTTACCTTCAACAACGCCATCATGCTTTAGCACCTTTATTATTGTACCGAAAAAGCATTTGCAATCAAAAGAAAAACTTAATTTTTCAGCATATTCTCCATCATATCTCGCTTTTATATCAATCGGAAGCTCATCCCGTCCATTAATTTGAGCCCAGCCTGTTAAGCCCGGGGTAATAGAATTCGCTCCGTATTTTTCACGTTCCGCAATCAAATCGGTTTGATTATACAATGCGGGTCTCGGTCCTATAATTGACATATCCCCTTTTAAAATATTAAAAAGCTGCGGTAACTCATCAAAAGAAGTTTTTCGTAAAAAGCTCCCCACTTTAGTTATGTATATATCGGGATTTTCCAAAAGATGCGTAGGCATATTGTGTGGAGTATCAGTCCTCATTGTACGAAATTTAAGTATATAGAAAAATTCAGAGGCATTTTTAAATCTTTTCTGTTTAAACAATACGGGACCTTTGGAATCAATTTTTATTAAAATTGAAATAACCAAATAAATCGGCGAAACGACTATGATGCCGATGAAAGATAAGACCACGTCAATCAGTCTTTTGAAAATATTTCGATACATATATGTCCTCCGTAAAATAAACTTTTACAACAAATTTATTATAGCATATGTGAAATGAAAAATCAATAGTTTTTGAGATAAAAATTAAGTTTTTGCAAAAAAATTACCGAGACACGCTTATATAATAATTTTTATATTTGATTGAAAATGTTTGCGGTGTGGGGGCAGATACCGATTTTACAAACGAAATAAGCGGTTCGCCTGTTCTTTTGGCAGACGCTTCCAGTTGAGTCCATGTTTTAAAAAACTCGTCCGTTTTGCAATCGGACAGCAGACCGATAAAATTTGCGGTTTTTTTTGAAAATTCGGTTATTTTTTGCACATCTACGCCTACCATTCGGTCGGAAACGGCACAAACAGCCATTGTTCCGCTATGGCTTATCGAAAAATACACATTATTCGTATTTTTCAAAAACGGTTTACCATGTTGCCCGACAACAAAAAGCTGCTCCTTAATCGGTATACCGAAAGTATTTTTAATTGCAAATTTCGCAAGGGCGTTTGCGGCAAGCGAAAGCTCCGATGCACGTTTATTTTTCATATTTATAATGCGATTTTTCTTTTCGCTTTCGCATATATTCAAAAAAAGAGAAAGCGTTGTATCGTCAAATCCGTTTTCTATATCGACGGCATAGATTTTCAGCATTTTTACCTCCGAAAAATAAAATGCGCAAGCCAAAGACTTGCGCACCATATTAATTTCTTTTCATTTCTTCGATTGTAGTTGAGCGTACATGGTCAATCGGCTCCCATTTAACATTTTTGAATATTGCTACAATAGTAATCGGTATATAAGTAAAAATGAAAATCGGGAATGTGAATGTATAACCGAGTTTTTTAGCCGTACTGCAATTGATTTTATCCCATTCGGTAATTGTAGTAATAACTCCGAGTACAAAAAGAATGAGATACATATTTATAAATGCCTGGAAAATCAGGATCAATATACCGCCTAAGCTTAATCCCAAAAGCGCTCTGTAAAATGCGTATACAATATTTATAATACCCGTAATAACCGTAAGAAACATAGCGGGAATAATCGTCATTGTCATATCGTAGCAAGCGAAGCTTTTTCTTTTGAAAATGCTTTTTATAAGGTCTGCACCGTAATTTTGGAAAACCTGCAAAAAGCCTTTCGCCCATCTTAAGCGCTGTTTCCAGGACTGGCTGAATTTTTCGGGTTGTTCGTCATAAACAACGGCATTTTCACAGTAGCCGATTTTTTCGCCGTTTATGACATTGTGTACCGTAAACTCGATATCCTCGGTAAGCAGGAAGAATTTCCAGCCGCCTGTCTGCTCTATAATACTTCTGTGGAACAAAAATCCCGTACCGCCTACGGCACAGCTTGTTCCCAAGAGCATTCTTGAATAATTCAAAAATTTAGATTCTCTCAAAAACCAAAGCGCATAGCCTGCCGAAATCCAGTTGCTGTCATAGTTTTTGGAATTTCTGTAGCTTGTAATGATTTTATATCCCTGCGAAAAGGTTTTGTTCATTTCCGAAATATAGTTGGGGTCAAGAAGATTATCGGCATCAAAGATGAAAAATCCGTCATGTACATTGCCGTATTCCTCTAAAATTTTGTTGTAAAGAAAATCTATTGCATAGCCCTTGCCGACAGCGGTTTTTGAAAAACGTTCCCAAACAACCGCACCCGCATTGCGTGCAATTTCCGCCGTATTGTCGGTACAGTTATCGGCAACGACAAAAATGTCCACAAGCTCGCTCGGATAACTTTGGTTACGTATGCTCTCGATAAGCGCAGATATAACCTTCGACTCGTTACGCGCCGAAATCAAAACGGCATACTTATGTAAAACACAGGGCTTTTCGTTTCTGCCCTTAACCAAAAAAGGAATAACTACGTATATAAACTGGTAAAAATAAAAAATGAAAAATACTGCGGATACGGTGTAATTAATCAATTTAATAAATTCCATATATTTTTATACCTCACTTTTTTAGTCCGCTCTTTTTTTGTCTCTGCTCTATATTATACTATCTTTTTTTATTTTGTCAAGTGTTTTTGTAAAAAAAATGTAAAAAGTTATATGTTTTTTATGCAACATACATAAAAAAGCAAATTTATACACCATTTTACATATTATCAGTAAAATATATGCATATAAAAACATAAAAATTACATATTTTTTCCCAAAAAAAATGTTGACTTTAAAAAAATAACGTGGTATAATATAAGAAAATGGGACGGGAGGTTTTAAAATGCCGATAAAAATACCCAACGCGCTCCCTGCGAGAAAAACTCTCGAAGGAGAAAACATCTTTGTAATGTCGGAAAAGCGTGCGTGCAGTCAGGATATACGTCCGCTGAAAATTGCGATACTAAACCTAATGCCCACAAAAATCATCACCGAAACACAAATTCTGCGTTTACTCGGGAACTCGCCTCTTCAGGTTGAAATTACGCTTTTAAAAACGAAGTCTTACGTTTCCAAAAATACTTCTTCTGCACATCTTGAAAATTTTTACAAGACCTTTGACGAAGTAAAAACGGAAAAGTTCGACGGTCTTGTTATTACGGGTGCGCCTGTTGAAAAAATGGACTTTAATGATGTTGACTACTGGGACGAACTTACGGAAATAATGGAATGGTCAAAGACAC